>CAZIVQ010000073.1:0-9580 GCA_964542415.1 uncultured Bacteroidia bacterium
CGGGGCGGATGGAAATGAGGGGGTCGCCTTTTTTTACCCGGTCTCCTTCCTGCACCGTAATTTCTACCACCTCCCCCGACACATCCGGCGCCACCGGCACCTCTACCGTCGGCTCGATTACCCCCGATTCCGACACCCGGGCCAGCAGGGTACGCGTTTTTATGGTTTCAGTATCGACTTCGATCCCTGAGGGCTGGCAAGCCCCCACCCAAGCGAGGACAAGGGTCGAAAGAAATAAAGGCAGGAAACGCGGCATAGCAGGTAAATTACAAATGAAAAAAGGCCATTCTCCTTCCAGAAAAAGAGAATGACCAGCCCTGAAAGGCGATGACAAAGATAGGGAGCCTGGGTTAAAATCCGATAGGATTGCCTAGGTAAAAGTCAAGCACCTTGGTCCGGAAAATATAGTTGTACTTGGAGCGAACCAGGTCATTGTTGGCCCGGTTGAGGTTGTTTTTGGCTATCAAAAAATCGACCGAATTGACCATGCCCAGATCAAACTGCTTCTGGGTGTTTTCGAGCGTCAAATCCAGGGCGTCAATCTGCCGCTGGGTAGAAAGGTAAGAGCTGTACGCGCTTTTGGCATCCTGATAGGCTTGCTGGATGGTCTGTTGCAGGCTTTGCCGAGCAATTTGGGCATCAATGCGCGCCCGCTCCAGGCCTATCTGAGAACGCTCTACATTGGACTTGACCTGACGCCGGTTGTAGATCGGAATGTTCAGGCGAAATCCCAGCCCAAAGTTCTGGTTGTCCACCAACTGATCGACAAAGTTATAGGTACCAAAAACCGGGATTGGGTTGGCGGAGACGACCTCCACCGGTTGGTCATTGACGATCAGCGGGAAGGTATCGTTTACCACCTGGGTGCTGGTTTGGATGCGGCGGCCACTGGACCAAGCCGTAAAGGCATTGGCCCCCACCGTGAGGCTGGGGTAGTAGTCGGCTTTGGCAATCAGGATATCGTATTCGGCGCTTTTGATCCGAATGTCTGCACTTTCAATGAATGGCTGATTGGCTTCCGCCGTCTGATAAATTTCTGCCGCCGGGGTAGAAAGCAGGTTTTCTTCGGGCTCTTCGAGCTCAGGCTTCTTGATGCCAAAAGGCTCAGCGGGATCAAGCTGCAACTGCTGCATGAGGTTGAGGTAAGCCAGCTCCAGCTGGTTCTGGGCGTTGACCACGTTGAGTTCCTCGGTCGCGATCTGCGAGCGGAGCTGCAAGAGGTCGGCCGGAGCCAGCGACCCTGCCTGCACCAATTTGTTGGTGCGCTCGGCCTGCTCTTTGGTCGAAGCCAGCTGAAATTCGGCACTCTTGAGCAACTCATCGTTGAAGAGAATTTGCAGATAAGCCAGGGTAATGTTCAGCGCCAAGTCCATCTCCTGCTGTTTCAGGTCCTTCTCACTGGCCCGCAGGTCGAGCCGGGCCTGCTTGGTGGAATTGATCAGCCGACCCGCGTTGAAGGCCGTGATCCCACTGGCGACAGTGAAGTTGAAGGAGTAAAACTCATCGGTGATAAAGGTGTTCAACGTCGGGTCGATGGAGCGCCCCACCGAGGCGTTGAAAGAAGGGTTGATGTTCAGGTTAGGATAGCGGGCCGCCTGGGTTTGCAAGAGGTTGATCTCACTGGTGCGCAGCCCCAGGGCCGCCCGATGCAGGTCGAGGTTGTGGTCCCGGGCGTACTCTAGGCACTCCTGCAGCGACCAGATGTTGTCCTGACTTTGGGCCTGCATCCCCCCGGCTATAAGCAGGCAAAAGACCAGCAGCCAAGATGCACGATAATTCATCATAAGAAAGGGATTGGAAAATACAACATCAAAGTTCGCCAGCGTCACGCAAGCCATCAACTGAATGGCAGAAGCAAAGCCCCCATTGGCAGATTTTTCCCTGCCTGCCTGCCCGATCAGCCCCCATCCGCAGCGGTGGCCGGGGCGGCCGGGTCGATGACCTCAAAGCTATCCGGACCAGCCAGGTACCAGACACCATACACCCAGCTGAGGCTCTCGAGGTAGGCCAGGGTGAGCGGGCGCACCTCAGAGTCGAGCTCCAGCACCTGCCGGGCCTCGGTCTGCTTGGCGTGTCGGTCCACGCTCATGGTGGCAATGTTGCAGTCTTCGTGAGAAATGACGTGGGTGACGAAGGCAATGGAGCCGTGCCGATCATTGGCCGAGACGATAAGCGTCGGCTGCTGCCCGGAAAAATTGCAACGAAAGCCGTCGACCTCGGCAATGTTGATCATGCCCCCACCTTTGGAGACCCCCAGCAGACTCAATTGCTGCGCCCCGGCCGAGAGCTGGATGCGCACTGAATTGGGGTGGTAAGTAGAGGCGTTGAGTACGGCGCGGAAAGACCATTCCATCCCGGCCTCCCGGGCGTGATCAAAGGCCTCTTTGATGCGCTTGTCGTCCGGCTCCATGTCGAGCAGGCCCGCCAATACCGCCCGGTCGCTGCCGTGGCCCTCGTAGGTGCGGGCAAAAGAATTGTAAAAAGTGACCTTCGCCCGCGCTGGGGCCTGGCCAAACAAATGACGGGCCACCCGCCCGATACGCACCACCCCGCCGGTATGCGAACTCGAAGGCCCGATCATGATAGGCCCGATCATATCGAATATACTACTTCTCTCAGGCATGCGTTCCTTTTTTGTTGCTCAGGAAACTTCAGGTGAAACTACATCAGCCATGATGAGGGGACTTTCCTCCAACTGGTAGCTCGAACGCTCCGCTGTATCCCGCAACTTCGGTAAACTTTGCCAGAAAAACCCCGCCGCCGGTTAGGGAAAATTCCGGCTTAATTGTTGGTAGTGTATCTTTCCTGCCCCTTTGCATTAGGAGAAAGAATGACGGAGGCTATCCTCCTCTGATTCTCATCCTTAAAACAAAGTCAGGATACACGCAAAAAAAGGGTCTTCTTAATTAAAACGACCGCTTCGTTCCTTGTCAGGTGTAAGGCTTCGGGAGATTAGTCCCCTGTTATCAGGCATTTTGAGCGAGCTTAGTTATGTAGGATGGGCCTGGTAATTAAGTTGGTTTTTCCCGGAAAAAACCTGCACCTTAGCAGCATAGAATTAGGTATAGCTGTTTTTCTTCGCCTGTTTCCTGCTTTGCTTCACTGGCAGGTAGGAGTATGGTTGGGTATTGGGTTCCTACTCATGGGCTCTACCCCCTTTTCGAAAGCCTGGATACTTTAACTTGTTTCATATGAAAACGGTTCTCCTCCGTTCCTCGCTAGCATTTTTCCTCTTGATCGCTCTCTTGGCAAATGTGCAGGCACAGGATCCCCAGTATTCGCAATTTTACTCTAACTTGACCCTGCTCAATCCCGCCTTTACCGGTTCCGGTACTGGGCCGCGGGTTGCCCTCAATTCCCGGGCCCAGTGGGTCGGCATTCCTGGCTATTATAAGCAGTTTGCCGTGGCCTACGACCAGCCGGTCTATTTTCTGGGGACCACCCAAGGCCTGGGCGTAACGGTAGCTGGCGACGTAGCCGGAGAAGGCAACCTTGCCCGCTACGACGTAAACCTCAATTACGCTTATCAGGTCGATATCTCTGATGACCATACCCTCCGTTTTGGCTTGGCCGGGGGCATTCAGCAGGCCAGCCTTGACTTCTATGCCCTACGTTTTCCTGATCAAATCGATGCCCGCGATGGCTTTGTGAGACCAACCCAAGAGCCAGCCAATATCTCCCAGGCCAGCCTCCGGGCCGATGTCAGTGCCGGGGTAGCTTATTATAATGAGTATGCCTGGCTGGGGGTTACGGTCAATCACATCACCGAGCCGCTGCAAACCTTTACTGACTTTGATGGGGCGGAAGCCAAGCTTCCCCGCAAATACACGGTAACGGGTGGGATCAACATTCCCATCCAGCCTATGGGCAGCCGCCGCGAGATGTCCATTACCCCTGCGTTCCTCTATAAAATGCAGGGAGAATTTGTCCAGATCGACGCCGGCCTCTATGTCAATGTGGAGCCCATGGTCTTCGGGGTCTGGTACCGTAACCAAGACGCCCTCATCGGTTTGATTGGGGTCAAGCACGGACCCTTTAGCTTCGGCTATTCTTACGACTACACCGTATCCAGCCTCACCCAGAACATATCTGGAGGGGCCCATGAACTTTCGCTGGTCCTGGAATTCGAGCAGTACCGCCGACCACGGGGCATGAAGCACCGCAAAATGCCCTGCCCGAAGTTCTGATCAGGGAGGCGAAGCATCGTAATTTTTGCAAAACCTGATATTACCCTGACCGCCTGAAGCAATTCTACCTGTTATAAACTTCGGCTAAAGCGACCAATATCGAGCAATAATCCTTGATTGGCTGTCGTAATATACCTGACAATTATCGGCTTATGAATCGGCTTATGAAAAAGAGAAGTTTCATCCTCGCTCTGGCAGCACTGTTTACCCTGGGCATGGTCCTGAGTAGCTGTAGCAGCCGCAAGGATAAAATCAACCAAGTGGGCAAGCGCAGCTCCAAAACCGGAATCAAGTATTCCGAAGAAACCTACAAACCCAAGAAGTGGCAGGAATCCGATCCGGCTCCGGGGCTCGTCCTCATTCCCGGCGGTACCTTTATCATGGGCGGGAGCGAAAAGGACATCGAGCACAGCCTGGACAACCGGCAGCGTCAGGTGACCGTGCAGAGCTTTTACATGGACGAAACCGAAATCTCCAACGTCGACTGGAAAGAATTTCTGGCCGATGTGCTGCGAAATGACGGCGGAGAGTCCCGCGTAGAAGAGCTCTTCCCCGACACCAACGTATGGCGGCGTGACCTCGCCTTCAATGATCCCTACGCTGAAACCTACTATCAGCATGAGGCCTTCAACACCTACCCGGTCGTTGGAGTCAACTGGCACCAAACCAACGAGTACTGTAAGTGGCGGACCGAAAAGGTCAACGAAGTGCTGCTCGAAGACGATGAAGAAGCCATCACTTATCCTTCTTACCGCCTACCGACCGAAGCCGAATGGGAGTACGCTGCCCGTGGCCTGCTGGAAAGCGAAATTTACTCTTGGGAAGGAAAGTCTCTGCGTAACCGCAAAGGACAGTTCCGGGCCAACTTCAAGCGTGGCCGCGGTGACTACGCCGGCTGGCGCGGTGGCGATGGCAACCACATGACCGATGGGTACATGATCACCGCTCCTGTGCTCGAGTTCTGGCCCAATGATTTTGGCCTCTACAACATGTCGGGCAACGTGGCCGAATGGACCCAAGACAACTACCGGGTGCTGGCCTTCGAAGATGTCGAAGACTTCAACCCCTATCGTCGCAAAGGGCAAACCGAAATTCGCCCCGATGATTGGCTCGATGACATCAACTATAAGCCGGGCAACTCCCTGCTCTACAACCCCGACCCCTACGCACCCGTAGGCAACGCCGGTTTTGACAACGTCAAAGTGTACCGCGGAGGTTCTTGGGCGGATATCGCCTACTACCTCTCTCCCGGTGCCCGTCGCTTTTTCAACGCCGACTCCTCCAGCGCGACCATTGGTTTCCGCTGCGCCATGATACGCGTGGGCAGCCCTGACTAGCACCAAGTAATTTTCTCCGCAAACGAGCCGCTGATATTTTTATCAGCGGCTCGTTTGTTTTTGGAGTTAAAGGAGGATTTCTCGTTTCTGATGGCTTGAATGGGGCCAAAAAAGGGAACAGGCCAGGAAAAAGCGGGTGTAATATTCCTTACTAAATTCGAATTATTGTTCAAGTGGATGATTGTATGTTTGCCAGGTAGCTTTCCCTCAAACGTACTTGACATGCAACTAACATCCTCCCCCCGACGCAGCCTCAACCCTTTGCAGAAGCAACAAGCGCGCTGGCGCTTTGGCCTGGCCGTTGCCTCTGGGTTCATGGCTTTTTTGGCGATTTTGCTTATTCGCCAAGACTATTCACAGCTGAACAATGGAGGTAAAAGCCTGCAAATACGGGCCCTTTCCGAAGACGTCATCCCCGGGGTGCCTGTGCAACTCGAATACCGGGTGGCATCCCTGCCTGGCTTGAATGGAGAGCGGGCTCAGCTTCGCCATGAACTGCCGGCTGGCTTTCGCTTTGACCTCAACAGCCTCTACGATCCCGAGGTTACCCTCGCCGGCACCCGCATCAACCTCGCCGACGAAACCCTCACCATCCGCAACCTGCGCCTCACCAACTACGAGCAGGTCTTTTCTATCAAAGTCATTCCTCCCGCTTCCCTCCATCCCCACGACTTCCCCCTTTCTACAGAAGCGGAGCTGGCCTGGGAAGACATCCAGCTGGCTAAACCTACCCTGGTTCTCAGGGCTTCCAGCCGGCTGGCGATACCGTAGTTTAGATTTTGAGAGAGTGGAGAATGAGAAACCCCTTCCTTGCTGCGACGAGGAAGGGGTTTTTGGCTGGGACAAGGATCGGATCACATCAGCGACTTGACTTCTTCTACCAGCGTCTGGAGCGAGGCCTTGGCATCGCCAAAGAGCATCTGGTTTTTCTCGTGGAAGAAAAGGGGATTCTGGATCCCAGCATAGCCCGCGCTCATGGAACGCTTGAGCACGATGGTGTGCTTGGCCTGAAGGATATCCAGAATAGGCATGCCGTAGATCGGGCTACCGGGGTCGTCCTTGGCCGCCGGGTTCACCACATCATTGGCACCGACCACCACCACCGTGTCGGTGTCGGAGAGGGCTTGGTTGGCGGCTTCGAGGTCGAGGAGCTTGGGATAGGGTACGTCTGCTTCGGCAAGCAGGACGTTCATGTGGCCAGGCATGCGGCCTGCTACGGGGTGAATGGCATACTGCACGTCCACGCCGGCCTCTTCGAGCCTTTGCTCCAATTCGTGGCAGACTTTCTGCGCCTGGGCCACAGCCATGCCGTAGCCCGGCACAAAGATGACCGAGCGAGAATAGCGCAGCAGCACGGCCGCATCGTTAGCCGTAGCTTCGCGTACCGTCTGATCTCCGACCGTACCGACGCTGGTCCCCGTGCTGCCAAATCCGCCGATGATCACGTTGATCAGGGAGCGGTTCATGGCATTACACATCAGGACAGTGAGGATGGTCCCCGAGGAGCCGACCAGGATGCCCCCAACGAGCATCACCTGGTTGTCGTAGACCAGGCCGGCCAAAGCGGCGGCTACGCCGGTGAAAGCATTGAGCAGGGAGATGACCACGGGCATGTCTGCCCCCCCGATCGGGATCACGAAGGTGATGCCGTAGACAAGGGCCACGCCCATGATGATGAGCACGATGGCGAAGGGCTCAACCGGCATGAAAAGCTTATAGCCGATGCCGGCCAACAAGCCGATCAGCAGCAGCAGGTTGACCAAGGTCGGCTGGGGGAGGCGCAGCTTGCGGTCATTGATCAGGCCTTGCAACTTGCCATAAGCGATGAGGCTACCGGTGAAGGCCACTGCCCCTACAAACATGGCCATCAGGGCCGTGAGGTGTACCTCGCCCGTGACCGCTGATGCACCTGAAGCTTCGAACTGGGCCTGATAATCCGACAATTCCACCATAGAAATAGCCACGGCACAAGCGCCGCCCAGGCCATTGAAGATGGAGACCATCTGGGGCATGTCGGTCATGGCCACCCGGCGGGCGGCAACCATGCCAATCACGGCTCCTAAGGCCAGCCCCAAGGCGATGAGCAGGTAGTTGTCGTTACCCGTTTCGAGGGGCATGATGAGGGTGACGAGAATGGCCAGGCCCATGCCGGTGGCAGCCCAAATGTTGCCCATGCGGGCCGTTTTGGGAGAGCTGAGCTGGCGCAGGCCGATGATGAACAGCACCACGCCGCCCAGGTATCCGAGGTTTACGATTTGCTGTAGCATCATTTTTTCTTTTTAAACATTTCCAACATACGATCGGTGACGGCGTGGCCGCCTACCACGTTGACCATGCCGAGCACGATGCCCACAAACCCGAGCACTAGGGCCAGGTAGTCTCCTGACTCAGCCCGGCGTATGAGGAGAATGGCCCCGATGATGACCACGCCGCTGATGGCATTGGCACCAGACATGAGGGGAGTATGCAAGACGGTGGGCACGTTGGCGATCAGCTCAAAGCCCAGAAAAGTAGCCAGCACCAACACGTAAATCATCGTGAGGTTCTCGCTGATAAATTGGATAAGGGTGTCCATGGGGAATGGGTGTATTTGAAATAGACAAAAAGACAGACCAGTTCGCAGGCAGCAGCGCCTTTATTCCGAAGCAGTCTTAGCCGGTACTTCTCCAATGAGGGTCTCGGCGGTGATCTGGTCTTCGTAGTTCAGCTGGTCCGGCCCATTTTTGAAGACGTGCTTGAAGTAGCTCAGCACATTGTTGCTGAAGAGCCGGCTCGCATCGCGTGGCATACGGGAAGGCAAGTCCGAGTGCCCAATGATGGTGACCCCATGATGGTCGATGGTCTGGCCATTTTGGGTGAGGGAGCAATTGCCTCCGGTAGCGGCGGCGAGGTCGACGATAACACTGCCGGGCTGCATGGCCTCGACGGTACGCACCTCAATGAGTTCCGGGGCTTGGCGGCCAGGAATGTTGGCGGTGGTGATGATGACGTTGGACTTGGAAGCGCGCTCGTGGATGAGTTCTTTTTGGCGGCGCCTATATTCCTCAGTCTGCTCCACGGCATAGCCGCCGGCGCCCTTGTCTTCGACAGCCCCTTCGACTTCGACAAATTTGGCCCCGAGGCTCTCGACCTCTTCGCGCACGGCTGCACGCACGTCAAAGGCCTCCACGATGGCCCCGAGGCGGCGAGCAGTCCCGATGGCTTGTAGCCCAGCTACGCCTGCTCCCAGGATCAATACCCTGGCGGGCGGCACGGTTCCGGCGGCGGTCATCATCATGGGAAAATAGCCCGGCAGGTGATTGGCGGCCATGAGCACCGCTTTGTATCCTGCGAGTGAGGCCATGGAAGACAAGATGTCCATGGACTGGGCCAGGCTGGTACGGGGGATGCGATCCAGGGTAAAGAAGGGCCGCTTCATTGCCTGAAGGCGGGTCGCCCGCGCTGCCTGTCCCCGCGGGTCAAAGGTCGCCAGCACGATGGTATCGGCGGGCAGGGCCTCCCGCTCTGCTTCGGGGGGGGGGGCGGTGCCGATAAGCACGCGGGGCCCTTTTAGCAAGGGCTCGCGGGGAAACACCCTTGCTCCAGCCGCTTCGTAGTCGGCGTCTGCGTAGAAAGCAGTCACCCCTGCTCCTTTTTCCACCATGAGCTCATGCTCCAATGGGATGAACTTGGCCACGGTCTCGGGCACGATCGCTACCCGCTGGTCGGCAGGTTCTTTGAGAATTCCTATTCGCATAGCAATGGGATTGAATGAGATGAGGCAGGATTTAGGGAAAGACTTAGTGGCTTGCGCCCCCTTTTTTCGCTACACATGCAGCCTCCAGGGCTTTTCAGCTACCAAAAAAGCAAACATTTTACGACTTCCTCCAATGATGCCCTCTCTACCTCAAAAAAAATTTCTGTTCTACAGACTTTTTAGACAGCATGAACCACCTGAAAGAGAAAAGGTTAGCCTGAGCCATTTGAAACCAATCTTTGCCCTCCTGCCCTGGTAGTAAGTGAGACGCCAAGAATAACTTGTTCCAATTTTTCACGCAAAGACGCAAAGGCGCAAAT
>CAZIVQ010000074.1:0-9504 GCA_964542415.1 uncultured Bacteroidia bacterium
TTACCACTTAGGCACTGAGGGCACTAAGAAACACTGAGAGATTTAACCTTAGTGCTCTTACTCTCTTAGTGATAAAAAAAGAGCCGCTTTACCACTCAGGCACTTAGGGCACTAAGAAACACTAAGAAGAGGTCCAACCTTAGTGGAACTCAGTGCCCTTACATTCTTAGTGGTGAAAAAAGAGCCGCTTTACGACTTAGGCACTAAGAAACACTGAGAGATTTAACCTTAGTGCAACTTAGTGCTCTTACTCTCTTAGTGGTGAAAAAAGAGCTGATTTACTACTTTCGGGTTATTCAAATCAGGCCCTCCAGCGCCTTCACGATCTCCACGTAGCCTTTGGCCCGTAGCAGGTAAAAGGTGTTTTTTCCCTCCCGCTGGGCCACCACGACGCCCTTGTCCTTGAGGATGCGCAAATGATGCGAAGCCACAGCCTGCTCAATGTCGAGGGTCTCGTGGATTTCGGTCACAGACAGGCGCTCTTCCCCACTGAGTAAGTCGACAATCGCCAAGCGGATAGGATGGGCCACGGCCCGTAGCACTTCGGTGGAGGTTTCCAGAAAATCTATGTCCAAGCGACTTTTCACAGATAAATTTTGGTATATAGATATATAAATATCACACAACATAAAAGTAAAACGAATCGGCCTATTTTGCAATCTCTCCCCCAAGATCGCGGGGTTCTTGGGGGGAGAAGCGAGGGCTACTCCTCTTATGATGCGATGTTTGCTCGCTGGCGTACCTGACCCTGAGCAGCGAGGGGCCCCCTTCCCGCCTTCAAAAAGCACTAGCCCACGATTGGGCTTCTCCGGCCAAGCATTGCAATTTTGTCGTAAATCACGCACCTTAGAGCTTGTTCGAAACGGAAGTAGCTGTGGGATAAGGATTTGAAAAGTTGGGATCGCTCAGATAATTTAGAGGTTCCAATCTTTCAAATTATGCAAAGAAGTTTTGCCGAGCTGAGCGATTCCCAATGGGAAGGTATCAAAAATTTCTTCAACCACCATCGCCCCAAAGTGCATGATGTTCGCACGATGCTCAACGCGATTCTTTGGCTTACCCGAACTGGGAGCCAATGGCGAAACCTCGATAGTCGCTATCCGCCTTGGACCAGTGTCTACTATTACTTTCAATGCTGGCAGCGTAGCGGCCTGCTTGATGAGGTATTATCTGCCTTGGTCAGGCAAGAACGCGCCCGGCAAGGTGCTGACCCTGAGCCGAGTACGCTGGCTATTGACAGCCAAAGCGTCAAGGCTGTGGCGCTTCTTCCTCCGGAAACTACGGGTATTGATGGGGCGCATCTCATTTTGTCGCATTCGCTGCCAACCTTGTTATAAACGTAAAGCCTGCAAAGGTCGCAAATTGTGATCTCCTTCGAGTCCTTCGTGGTTAAGCGACATTTTGAGATGCACCCTATTGATGGCGGGAAGAAGGTTAATGGACGCAAACGACATATGGTAGTGGACAAATTGGGTCTGCTGATCGCCATTTTTGTCAGCCCGGCCAATATGCATGATGGAGAAGCAGGGATGGAGCTATTGTGGCAGTTGGAAGCCAAGAGCCAACGCATTGAAGTGATTCGAGCCGATGGAAGCTACGGAGGGGTTTTTCAAGAAATTACTCAAGGAATCTATCAGTGGAAAGTAGAAATCACCCAAAAGCCGCCTTCAGAGAAGGGCTTTGTTCCGCAAAAAGGCCGCTGGCAGGTCGAGCGCTCATTCGGATGGCTCAACTTTTTTCGAAGATTGAACCGGGACTACGAGAAATTGCCCACTTCCCACGCCGCCTTCGTCCAACTCGCCTTCATCACTATGATTTTGAATAGAATTTACCCCTGAGGGTTTCGAACAAGCTCTTAGTCCTTGGTAAGGCTGGGAAAATACGTTTCTCCTTTCCATTCAAAGTACGCCAACCCCAAACGTTGATTATAAGGTTTTTCCTGCCGGCAATCTTGGGTTTGCGACTTTGCAACTTTGCGTGAGAAAAAAAGGGAAGCTACTCCTGGCGCCTTATTTAGATGCGCTGCCAAGCCCCCCTCTCTTCCTGCCCTTGTCTTTGCAGCATGGGCATTCAATTATGTAGATTCGTGATCATGAAACGCAAAAAGCTTCACATCAAGGGTCTGAAGAGAAACCCGCCCAAGCCTTCGAAAGACCACTCCCAAAGGAAAAAGTCCCTGGTGGAAAAAAGCTCCTTTGATTGGCTCGAGCTGCGAGTAAAGCAGGACTTCCCCAATGCGATCATTAAAGAGAACCTGCTTCCCTTCAAAGCTTCGGCGAAACTACTGGAGTTTGCAGAGGAGGTCATCGATAAGTTCGTCCCACATGGCCCGGCTTCCCGCTTGGGCAAGAAATCGTTGCGGCTGGTCATTAAAACTTCCATCCAAATATGGAACCTGGTGGTCCTGGCTGAAGGATCAAAAGATACCCTGTTAACAAGGCTACCTGAGCTGCTGGACAAAGCATCGGAAGAAGAAGATGATGAGCTTGGGCCAAGGACCATGTTTGCCCTAATTGCGTTTCACCTCATCGACCGGAAAATAGAACGGTATTCAGGACCAGATTATCAATTTCTTTTCCACGAATTTGACCTCAGCATGGATGGAGGTGGGTATCACCTGAGAGTTACTACCCTCTCGCTAGAAGACGACCTCGAGAGCGAGGAATGAGTCGGGAAAGCAACGCATGCCCTTTCCCGGTCAGGGTTTGCAGGCCTGGGATTCGTCTTTACTTTGCATGTGCAAATATTATTGAACCCCAGCAACCCCATGTCCGAACCCCCCTCCTTGGTCAGCCGCCTCGGCCTCTGGGCCGGTCCTATTCTGTTTTTGCTCATCTACTGGCTAGGCCCTCCGGCGGACCTTAGCCCCGAAGCCAATGCCATCCTGGCTGGCACAGTCTGGATCGCCCTGTGGTGGATCACCGAAGCCATCCCCATCGAAGCCACCGCCTTGTTGCCCATCCCGCTGCTGGCTTTGAGCAGCGGCCTCGACACCGGCACCATCACTGCCTCTTATGGCCATCCGATGGTGTTTTTGTATTTGGGGGGCTTTTTGGTGGCCTTGGGCATTGAGCGATGGAACCTCCACCGGCGCATTGCGCTGAACATCATCTGGCTCATCGGCACCCGGCCCCGGCAGATCCTGCTGGGGTTTATGCTGGCGACGGCCTTCCTCTCCATGTGGATTTCCAATACTGCCACGAGCCTGATGATGCTGCCCATCGGGCTCGCCATCGTGCGGCAGATGATCCCGGAGGGGCAGGAATCACAGAGCAGCTTTGCCAAAGCCCTGATGCTGGCCATCGCCTACTCGGCTTCGGTCGGCGGCATGGCTACGCTCATCGGCACCCCCCCCAATGCGGTTTTCGCCTCAGTAGTACAGGAAACCCTCGGGCAAAAGATCCCCTTTGTCACCTGGATGAGTTTTGCCCTGCCTTTTTCCATGGCCATGGTCATGATCTGCTGGGCCTACCTCTCCTATGGGGCTTTTTCCCTGGGTCATCTCGAAGAAGGGGGCGGCCGTAGCGAGATTCAACGGCAGCTTCAAGCATTAGGCCCCATGCAGGGCCCCGAGGCGCGGGTGCTGGTGGTATTTGCCCTCACCGCCCTGGCCTGGATCACCCGGTCCTGGCTGCTGAATCGCTTGGTTCCTGACCTGGATGATACCCACATCGCCATTGGGGCGGGCCTGGTGCTCTTCATCATTCCGGCTCGGGGCAAAGGCGGCGAGCGACTCATGGCCTGGAAAGATACCCTCCGGCTCCCTTGGGGCATTTTGCTGCTGTTTGGCGGGGGGCTCGCCCTGGCCAAATCCTTTCAGGAGACCGGCCTCGCCATTTGGCTGGGGGAGGGGCTGACCAACCTGCAAGGCCTGCCTTTTTTCTTCCTGCTCCTCATCGTGGTGGCCATGGTCAATTTCCTGACCGAAGTCACCTCCAACCTAGCCACCGCCAGCATGATCCTGCCTATCCTCGCCGCCTTGGCTCAAGCCATCGGCGTGCATCCCTACGGCTTGATGATCGGGGCGACCCTCGCCGCTTCCTGTGCCTTCATGTTACCCGTAGCTACGCCCCCCAATGCCGTGGTCTTCGGCTCGGGCGTCCTGCGCATGCGCGACATGGTGCGCGCCGGCCTGGTCATGAACCTCACTTCTATCGTGCTGATTGGGGTCTACACCTACCTGCTGCTGCCG
Organism: uncultured Bacteroidia bacterium; assembly: GCA_964542415.1. Taxonomy (GTDB): domain Bacteria; phylum Bacteroidota; class Bacteroidia; order J057; family J057; genus CAZIVQ01. Next base: position 4,193 of record CAZIVQ010000074.1, read on the forward strand.
CTGATCTGGGGCGTGGAGCTTTGAGCAGTGGACAGTGGACAGTGAGCAGTGAACAGCGCGCATAGCGCTACTGCTCTCTGAAAACTGTTCTCTGAAAATTGTCCACTGAAAACTGATATTACCAGTTGAAGTCGGTGAGGAGCACTTGCCGGAAGAAGGCTTCCAGGGCCGCGGGGTCGGCGTTGAGCTTGTGCAGCTCGACCGAGACGAAGACCTGGTTGGTTTCGCCGTTGGTGAAGGTGGTCTGGGCGGCGATGGTGGCGGGCCCGCTCCAGCCACCGGTGGTCACGAGGTTGGCCCGCAGCAGGTTGTTGACGGTGTCTTTGGGGAAAAAGGGATCGGCGCCGGTAATGAAGGAAGAACAGACCAGCGTATCGAGTAGGCCCGCATAGCGGCCCACCGGGTCTACCTTCGCGTTGGTGGGGATACGCGCCTGTCCGGGGGAGGTGGAAAGGCTGTCCATGGGCGAAAAACCCAGGATGGAGGAAGTATTACCGGTTTCCGGATCGGAGAACCGGTTGGGGAAGGCCGCGGTGACCAAGAGCTTGCCGCCGCCGTTTAGGTAGCGCTGTAACTCATTGGAGGCAATTTCCAGAAAGAGCTGCTCATTCTCCCCCGTAATCTCAGCCGCATCATTGTACCAAAATACCTTGTCGTACAACGCCAACTGCAAACCAAAAGTAGGGCTCCAGAGGGGCGGTCGATCTACGTTGAGGTCGCGCCGGTCATGGTTGGGATAGACGCGGGCCAGGAGGTTGCGGTAGGTAGTATCGGCGGCAAGGTCGCCGTGGGCATCAATCACCAGCAGGTCGCTGCCCTGGGGCCGCAGGTAAAAAACCGGGGTGCTGTCTGGCGGGCTTTCGGCTCCGGCGATATCCCGGGCTTTGACGAAGAGCTGGTTTTCTCCCCCTACTTCTAGGCCATCAATCAAGCGAGGCAAACGCAGCGCATTGGCCCCTGAAAGGACCTCCGCGGCTTGTACGCCCGGCTGATCCGGAGCCGTAGGCCGGAGGGTGATCGTGGTCAGGTTGGTAGGCAAGCCATACCAAGGCCCCTGATTGACCCGGATAAACAACGAATCGAGGGTAGCCAACCCGTCCAGGTCATCTACGTTCCAAAGCACCGAAAAAATCGAATAGACCGAATCCGGCACTTGCAGGGTCGAGTCGATCCGCATGGTCGGGGGGCTGTTGCGAATCGGAACCGTTAACTCAGCCGGCGTGGGATCAGCCAGATCAAACCGGTCGATGGCCCGCACCCGAAACAGGATGTCGGTGGTGTCGCTGCCTTCGGGAATGTCGAACCGGAAGGTGCTGTCCGTGGCAGGGGTGAAGCGCCAATCCCCGCCATTGATGCCTAGCTCGTAGCCCTTTACGTAGCCATCGGGGTCCTCCCCCGACCAGTGGAGACGCACCACGGTGTTGAGGCGATCCGGGCCAGCAAGGTTGATCTCGTCCACAAAAAGACGGGTCTCTGGCGGCTGGTTTTCCAGCAATTCGCCCTTTTCGCAGCCTGCGGCCATCAACCCGAGCAACAAGAATAAAACGAGCAATCGCATAAGGGGAAGGTAAAAAAGGGGGAGCAGGGTCAAAACCCAGAAAAATTTGGCTTGAACCCTGCTCCCTGTGAGATGAGAACTGAACTACCGGGTCACGATGATTTTCTTGGGCGAAAGCAATTGGTTTTCGGCCTCGAATACCACCACATAGGCCCCGGCGCTCCACTGACGCGTGGAAAGGGTTACCTCACCGGCGGTGCCATTCAGCTCCACCTGACCTACTTGACGACCCATCAAGTCGAGCACCCGGGCCTTGACTGGCTGGGCATCGGGGAGGGTGTAGGCAATGGTGAATTGGTCCCGTACCGGGTTAGGGAAGATCGACAGCGAAGCCCCGGCCAGCGCATCTTCACTGCTGGTGGTGATGCCCTCGGGGCAATTGGCGCCGTTATAGGCTTCGGCGTCGACGTTGTTACGTGGCAGCAGTTTGTACTGGCCGAAGGTATAGGTCAGAATGCCGCTCAGGCTGGCCAGGGTATCTCCTGGCTCGACCACGCAGATGTCGACGTTGATCACCCCTGAGTTGTCCAGCCAGGTGCTGTCATTGACGTAGGAGAAATTCAGCGAGCTGTTGGCCGCGCCTTGTACGCGCCCGGCGAGCACGCGCAGGCCGGTAGCCGGATCAAACTCACTGGTCCCGATGCGATACTCGGCAAAGTTGTTGCCCCCGCCGCCGGCATCGCCATCAGCATTCTCATCTACCACAAAGATGCCTCCCCCGGCCGGGTTGGTGGCTTTGACCAGCATGCCTTCGTAGGGCTCGTTGAGCGCAGAGGTAGGGGTAGTAAAATCATCGGGGTTGATTTCTACCGCAGCGGGCACAGCCGAGGCCGGTCCATGGTTGGTGACGGTGAAGACCACCATGCGGGTTTTGAAAAAGTTCTCTTCAATTTCGCCGGTCACCGTGATGCTGTCGCCCCGGGCTAAGGTCGCCAGGTCAGGATTGTCGACCAGCGAAAGGCCCGCCCACTGGGTCAGGCCTGGCTGCTGGATGTAGACCGCGCCCAGGCCATTCACCCCGGCACTAGCCGTCACGATCCCGCTAAGGGTCACATCCTGGCCCCGGTAAGGCGAGTTGCCATCGTCAAAGGGAGTAAACTGAATGTCGCGGATGGTCAATCCAGCGTCACGCACGTTGAAGGCCAGCGGGTTGGAAATGTTGCCCGGCACATCGGGGAAGCAGCCGGTCAGGGTATCGTTGTCGGTAGCGCAGATGTGGTACTTGACAAAATCGCCATCGCTGAATTGGCTGCTGGGGATAGTGGCCGAATAGGTCGAGCCGCCGCCCACGCTGGCCATCGGCAGCGAAAGGTAGTTGGTATTGGATACCCCCACTGCGTAGAAAAATTCTACCCCCGTGATAATGCCATTGTCTGGGTCCGTGACCGTACAGGTGACGGTCACATCGTCAGAACTGGTGGGCACCACGGGATTGCGGGTGATGTTGGAAACCTGGGGCGGGGCCGAGCCTTGGCGGAGCACGTAGTCAGATTCCTGGAAAGGATACAACTCATAGCCACGGCCATTGGCCCCGGTACAGCCATTTCCAGAATGAGCAATCACCCCGCGCAGGGTGTCATAGACCGTGCCCACGTTGGGGGGCACAAAGCTGCCGCCGTTGGCCGGCAAGCGCTGCACCAGGAAGCGGTCGGAGACGTTCATCAAGTTGCCCTGGTCGTCCTGGACGTTGAAGCTCACGCGGTTGCCGCCAGAAAAGAAGTCAACCGTGCTCACCGTCACGTTGTAGACCTCCACGTAGACCCCTTCCCACTGTTCCCCGGTGGCGAGGTTGTTGATGCGCTGCCCATCGTTGAGGTCACTGACCTGGATGGGGGTAACCTGCACAGGCTTGCCAAAGTCCAGCACGCTGATGTTGAGCGGTACAATTTCGCCCTCATTGCCAAAGCTGGTAATCAATCCCGTAATTTCAATCGAATCACCCGCTACCAAGTTAATCACATCGGTGCCGGGGACCGGGGTAGGAACCCCAGTGGTGTAGAGGTCGATGCCCGAGAAAGGCCCGGTGCCATCCTGAATCCAGAGGTTGCGGCCATAAGTGGCCTGGGCCAGGCCGCCATCCATGACCACTACCCCCCGGGTAATGACCGTGTCATTTTCGTAGATCGAAGAGTCGGCACAGTTAGCCAAGGTCTGAGGGTCGACAAACTGAATGTCGTAGATGCTTACTTCCGGATATTGCTGGGCCTGGAGGGTCCAGGTGGCTAGCAACACAAATAGGCTGAGAAGAAGTTTTTTCATAAGTAGGTGAGGTTTTAAAAAATGCGAACGTCAAGCAAGAATGTTTGCCTTGGGGCAGCAAAAAGATAAAGCCAGCCAGCCGGGCCAGCCTCCCATTCTTCTATTTTATCACGACAAACTTGCCGCGTTTTTTTTCATCGGTGTCCCGGTCGATTACCACGAAGAGGTACAAGCCCCGGGCAATGATCTGGTTGTCAGCAGAAAGCAAATCCCAGGCGTGTTCTCCCCCAGAAAATTTTGCTTCCTCAGAATCGGAGTAGGTCTGGTACCAGCGAATGTCGCTGCCATCGTATTCCTCATCGTGCTCCAGCACGTCGATCAGGTCGCCCGAGAGGGAATAAATCCGGATTTCGCAGCGGGCGGGTAAGTTGGCAAAGACAATTTTCCGGTCCTCTTCGAATTTACTGGCTCCTTCCCAGGCAGCCTGGGCGTAGTAGGGGTTGGGATACACGAAAGGGTCGCCGTTGGCAAAGGCATCGTTGGCGGGCTTGCCCGGAAACACCCGGCTGAGGTTGGCCAAGCGCGCCGATTCCAGCGGCAGGAGGTTGTTCACCTCATCGCCCTGGTCAAAGGCCGTCACTGAAACTACGTGCTGCCAGCCGTTGAGGACCTTGTCGAAGGTGTAGAGATAGTGATATTTGTTGGTGTCGCCTTCGAAGGTGACGGGATCTTCCAGCCGGATTTCCTCAAACCCGTTGTCAAACGCGAGCGAGTTGCCCGGGATGTCCCAGGAGCCGATCAGGTCCAGCTCGTTGATGATGTCTTGGGTATTCTGCACATCGAAGCCTACGGCCGTTTTGTAGAGGCGATAGCCTTCGAAGTCTTCGCGGTTGGAAATGGGGTCAATAGAGCGCTCGGAATTGTCAGACCAATAGACGTCGATGCTGCGGTCGTCGGCGACCACGCGGGTTTTGGGCACCTCTGGCGGGGTGGGCAACACAAAGCGGGTGATACGGCCATCGCCATCGCGGTCTTCGCCCGGATCCAGGATACAATTGCCGTTGAGGTCCTCGCCATTGTAAGCCGTCTGGGCCCAGCCGGCATTCTGGAGGAGGTTGGCCCGCTGCTCGGGGGTGTTGACGCGGGCGGGGTTGCCATCGAACACCCGGCGGGCACAGATGATGGCGAAGGCCACATCCAGCGTTTCTCCCGGCCGCAGCGTGGTAAAGGGCCCGGCCGAGACCAGGTTGGAGCGGTTATTTGGGGTGCTGATCTCCGGCTGGATGTCCGTCTCCCAGCGGTCGAGGTCGTCGAGGCCGTTGGCGAGTTTGCCGTAGCGTTGCAGGTCGGTGCGGGGGAAGAAGTAGACCGGGTCGCCCGTGGCGCGGAATTGCCAGGTGTTGTAATTCACCTCAAAGTTGGGGTTGCTGGGGCACTGCCCGTTCAGCTCGGCCCCCAGGTATTTGCAGGCCACGTAGCTGTCGGTAAATCCCGGATCGCCGGTGGCATCAAATTCGTAGCCCATGTCGAGCGAGTCCACAAAGCCGTTGCCGCC
>CAZIVQ010000075.1:0-4780 GCA_964542415.1 uncultured Bacteroidia bacterium
CCTTCCACTTGGGGCGGGGCCTTGCCTGCAACCGATTTGGCGCGCCTGCGAAGAAAAGGTCGCTATTTGCCACCTCAAACGAATTAACCTTACCCCCAGGCGATCCCCTCAGCCCCACTCCTTCCCCAATCAAAAGTCCAGCTGCCTATCTGGTCCCACGTCAAAGTAAGTGATGCCTAGCATATGGTAACCGTGGTGCTGGTAGAAGGCCAGGGCCGCTTCATTGCGGGGCCAGACTTCGAGTTGGAGGGCGGTGCAGCCGTGGGCGCGGGCGGCGGCTTCGGCGGTGTGCAGCAGGCGGCGGCCCAGGCCTTGACCCTGCCAGGCGGGCGACAGGTAGAGGCGCTCCAGTTCGGCCACGCGGCCGGAGAGTTGGGGCTGGAGGCTGGCGAGCCGGAGGACCGCATAGCCGATCAGGTCGCCCGGAGGGCTGAGCGCAACCCAGGTACGAAAAGCCGGATCGGCCAGCTTGCCACGCCAAGCGGCAAAAGAAAAGGCCTGATCCAGGTACCCGCCAAACCATTCTGCCCGGTTAAACCAGGCATAATTCTCCCAGAAACTATCCTGCGAAAAACGCACCAGCGCCGGTAAATCTCCCAGGCTGGCAGGGCGGAGGGTGATGTTTTCGCTCATTTTCCTGCCACTGAAAGCGCGTACACGGCAAAAGAAGCCAACCAGTGCTCCCCGGCATAGTCGCCGCTGGCGATGTTGGGGAGGGTGGCTTGCAGGTGCTGGTTGGCGAGCGCCCGCAGGCGCGCCCGCCGGGGGTCGCCTGCGGGCAGGGCCCCGGCGATGCCCCGCAGGCACCAAGCGCGGCTGAGGTTCAGCCCGTCGAGGTGGACGAGCTTGCCGTCGCTGCGGTCGGTGACGGTGGCGGGTTGCTGGAGGGTGAGCGACAATTGCGGTAAGAAACGATCAAACCAAGCCCGGAAAGCCTCCGGGGCCAGGAGGCGCTGCATCAGGTTGGCTTCTTCCAGGCAAGGCGAGAGAAAATCAGCCCCGCCCGGCTCCCAGCTCGCCGGGCAGTCGTTGTCAAAGGCGAAGTAGCGGTGGGTGGCTTCCTGAATCGCGGTTTTCAGGCTGTCATCTCCCAGGGCCTGGCCGTAGTCCCAGGCAAAGCTGAGGCCAAAGGCCGTATTGGGGTGCTCGCCGGTGCGGATGGGGTAGGTCTGCTTGGGCAAAAAAGCCACGTAACGATGCGAGATGGCCTGGGCCAGCGGCTCGAGGTTGGCGGCCCAGCGCCGGGCGTCAGGATCGGGCCAGGCATGGAGTTCTTCGGCCAGCTTGAGTAGCCAAGCCCAGCCGTAGGTGCGCTCAAAGCTCTGGCGGTGGGGCGGTTGTAGGTAGGCGACCTCCGCAGATAAGTTTTCGGCGCTGAGGTTGCGGTCCAACGCGGCGCGGATCTCCGACCTTCCTTCCAGGTCGGGAAATTCTTTCAGCAGTCGTACCAGCATCCAATGGCCATGGACGGAAGAGTGCCAATCGAAGCAGCCGTAGAAAGCCGGATGCAGTGCCCGGGGCGATTGTACCTCGCTGCTGTCGCTCATCACGTGGGAGAGCTTGTTGGGATATTCTTGCTCGATGCAGTGAAAAGCCAGGCTCGCCAAATGGGCGGCACCGGCTGTGGTGAGGCGGAGGTCGCCACTTTCGGGATCCAGGCGCAGGTGGGCAGCACTGCTGTCCGCCTGTCCGCTCAAGTGCAGCCAACCCAGCAGGGCCAGGCCGCTGAGCAGCACCGTTAGAAGGGCAGAAAAGTTCATGTTGAAGTCATTTGCCCCAAACATAACAAAAAAAGTCGCCCAGCCGGGCGGCTGAGCGACAAGGAGAATGGGAGGGGTAATCTTTGTTCCTTAGGACAAGGACTGCTTGGCTCGGTCAAAAGCCGTGTCCAGGTCATTGAAGGCTTGCTTAAAGCCCGTTTTCAATTTGTCCCAGGCTTCATCAGAGGAGTCTTTTACTTCCTCCAACTTACTGTTGAGGTCCTGGCGCTTGGCTTTGAGTTCCTGAACACGATTTTTGGTATCGTCTTTCAAGCCACTGCTTTGTTTGCGTCCTTCGTTCTCCAGTTCATCGATTTGTTTGTCAATGTCCTGCATGGTCTTCTGGACGTCAGTGATAAATGCCTCACGGCTGTTGTTCAAGGATTGGGTTACGTTCTTGAGAGATTCTTTGGTACGGCTCAGGTCAAACATATGGTATGAGATTATGAACTCATCTGAAGTTTCTAGCTACCATAAAGGTCAGTGGAAATAGCGTTTTTCTCAAATTCGGTTCTGAACTGTAGATCAGCGACTTGAAAAAAAACTTTAGATGGATTCTATTTGAGATTCGGAAAAAAGAGAAAAGGGGGTTGTGCTTATTTATCGCCTTTGGCTACGGGCTGTGTCTGTTCCCAGGCTGACTTGGCATTTTCAAAACGCTTGTCAAGCGTGGCCAGGCGATTTTGCATGGATTCAGAAAGTGCTTCGGTAGTTTCCAGCAATCGCTCACGGCGCAGGTCATACTCAGCATCAACATCTTGCCAAGTTTCCACTGACTCGCGTTCGATGTTGCTTTCGAGCTGAGCCAGATAGGCCTCCAATTCATCCAACTCTGATTGAGTCGATTGGCCCGTGGTCTGGAGGCGTATCTCCCAGCGATCGGCGGCTTGTTGATAGCGTCGTTCCAAACGTTCGATGGATCGTTGGGAGGCAGTAGAGAATTGGTCACGCTGCTGCTCGGTTTCCATGCGTAAGGAATCATATTGCATGGTAAGATGCTGATAGAGGGAATCCTGCTGGTTTTCTACAGCTTCTTCTACTGCATTAACTAAATCTTCAAATTCCTGCTCAACAGGCGCTTTCTCAGGTTGACACCCCTGAAAGATAAATACCAAAAAGCCTAAAAGAATCAGGCCAGCCAGACTTTGCAGGGAGATTTTGGTAAAAAAAGCTTTGTTGGGATGAGGATAACGCATGCAGAAAATGAAAATTTTAATTTAGTGGGTATAGTTAAGCGATGTATATTACCATTTACGGTATAATAGAGGAAAGGTTATGGTAACTACTTGGTTTTCTGAAGATTGAAACAAGTATCCCCGCAAGCCTTGTGAAAAGGCTTGCGGGGATGGGGAATTTTTTCAAGCCAGATACTACGGCCTGATCGGGGATGCGGTTAGGAACGCGAAGAGAATAACTGTCCGATTTTGCGCCAGCCTGTCACGGCTCGTCGGGAGACAAGGGAAAAAAGTGAGTTTGGCGGGTCGAAGATCCTCCGACAAACCGGGGTTTAAAACCGGTTTTATCGGGGCCAAACAAAGCTTTTTTTGACGCCGTATGCATGCAGGTCGCAGATCCCCTGGCAAGCCGGGGGGAGACGAAGCTAAAAGCGAAAGTTATTTTTGCTCCTTTACTTAGTTGCTCAGCACTTCGATGATGCCAGCCACGCCTTGGCCGCCGCCGACACAGGCGGTGACCATGCCGTAAGTTTGCTTGCGAGCCTCCATCTCGTTGATGAGCTGGATGGTGAGCTTACAGCCGGAGCAACCGAGCGGGTGCCCCAGGGCGATGGCTCCGCCGTTGACGTTGACCAGGTTGGGATCAAGGTCGAGTTCACGCATCACCGCCAACGACTGGGCCGCAAATGCTTCGTTGAGTTCTACCTGATCAATGCTATTCAGCTTCATACCGGTCTGCTTCAAGACCTTAGGCACCGCTTTGATGGGGCCCATGCCCATGATGCGCGGGTCTACGCCCTCGGTGGCGTAGCCGGCCATGCGTGCGCGGGGCGTAAGGCCCAATTCTTTCACCATTCGCTCCGACATCAGCAGCGAAAAAGCCGCTCCGTCTGAAGTTTGGGAAGAATTACCCGCCGTTACGGTGCCATTCTGCCGGAATACCGGTCGTAACTTGGCCAGGGCCTTCATAGAGGTATCGCTGCGCGGTCCCTCGTCGGTGTCGACGGTGAAATTGCGGGTTTGTCGCTTGCCATGACCATTGACAAAGATCTCTTCTACCTCCACCGGCACGATTTGGTTGGAAAATTTGCCCCCTTCGATGGCGGCGATGGCTTTCATGTGCGAATGGTAGGAAAATTCGTCCATCTCTTCCCGCTTGATGCCGTAGTCACTGGCGACTTCCTCGGCGGTAAGGCCCATACCCAGGTACCAATCCGGGTGCTGGCTGGCTAGCTTGTAATTCAGGGCGGTCTTGTGGCCCATGGTCGGCACCATAGACATGCTTTCGATGCCTCCGGCGATGATGCAGTCGGCCATGCCGGCCTTGATCTTGGCAATGCCGATGGCCATGGTCTCCAGGCCCGAGCCGCAGTAGCGGTTCACGGTCATGCCGGAGACATTCTGCGGCAGGGCCAGCAGCGAAATCATGCGGCCTACCTGCATGCCTTGCTCGGCTTCCGGCACCGCACAGCCCACGATCAGGTCGTCCACCCGGCTCGGGTCCAGCTCCGGTACCTGGGCCAGCAGGCCCTTGATGACGTCGGCCGCGAGGTCGTCGGGCCGGTAGTGTTTGAAGCTCCCCCGGTTGGCCTTGCCAATGGCGGAGCGCATGCCTGTTACGATATATGCTTCTTGCATGAGTGAGGTTGAGAGGTTGAGAGGTTGAGAGATTGAGATTCTGAGAGGTTGAGATGTTGAGATTCCGGGATTTTGAGAGGTTGGGACCATTAGACACTTAGAAAATGATATGTCCATCTATCCGTCTATCCGTCTAAACATCTATCCATCTCAACATCTAAAAATCTAATTCAAAGCCCGGCAAGACGTCTTCACCTAAAAGGGTAA
>CAZIVQ010000075.1:4880-9489 GCA_964542415.1 uncultured Bacteroidia bacterium
GGTTAGCTACACAAAACTCAAAGAGTTCGGTGTCGCTCCAGCGCATGGGTTCGGGTAATTTGAGATGAAACTTCTGCATGAGACTTTTGGATAGCGAGATGGATAGACTTATAGACTTGCAGATGGATAGACTTACGGATGGATAGCGTTGAGATTCGAGCTCGGTGGTGGAGCCTGCTGCGTATGCAAGTAGATCGCTGAAACCAGCTTCCTGGCCCGTTGCCAGGCAGTCAACTGCGCGAAATTGTGTCGCATAATTAAGCTTCCTTCTATCCGTCTACCCGTCTAAACATCTATCCATCTAAACATCTAAAAATCTAATTCAAAGCCCGGCAAGACGTCTTCACCTAAAAGGGTAAAAGATTCGTCTCCGGCTACGGTTTCTACCGAACCATCGGCACGATAGACATAGGCGACATGCTCCTGCGGATCAAGGAGCCAGCCCAGGCGGGCCCCATTCTCGATCCATTCTTCCAGCTTGGCTTTGCTTTCGGCCAAGCTGTCAGTTTCGGAGCGGAGTTCGATCACGAAGTCTGGTGTCAGCGGCGGGAACTTTTTGCGTTCCGCCGGATCCAGGGCCTCGTACCGATCGCGAACCATCCAGGCCACATCAGGCGAACGCATCGCCCCGCTAGGCAAACGAAAACCCGTCGAAGAATCGAAGACGTAGCCTGGGTTGGATATTTCATTCCAACTAAAAAGCCGTGAAGTTAATCGGGCATTGTTCATCCCGGTATCTCCTCCTGTAGGTGCCATAAGGATGAGGTTGCCGTTAGCTTCTCGCTCCACCCGCAATTGCGGGTTAGCTACACAAAACTCAAAGAGTTCGGTGTCGCTCCAGCGCATGGGTTCGGGCAATTTGAGATGAAACTTCTGCATGAGACTTTTAGATAGCGAGACAGTTAGACTGCGAGACATTTAGACAGTGAGACGTTTAGATTTAGATTGAGGGATTTTGAGAGCTAAAGATTACTAGATAGACAGATCACTAGTGGAAATGGCGACTAGCCTTTCAAGGACTTTTTAAAACCAAGAATGAGCTTTCTCACGGCCAGGATTTCTGCTTGCAGGTCCTGAAAAGGGGCTTCATCCCTGAACGACAAGTCAACAGACAGATAAAGTTGCGCTTCGAGTTCAGTGGTGGAGCCTACTGCCATGTCCAAAAAACGGCTGAGGCCTTTGTCGGACCCCTTTCACATCCTTCGGCAATATTGGAAGCAATAGAAATGACTCCTCTCCGCATTTGGCTCTGAAGCCCAAACCTTTCTTCCTCAGGAAACGGCTGCGTATGCAAGTAGATCGCTGAAACCAGCTTTCTGGCCCGTTGCCAGGCAGTCAACTGCGCGAAATTGTGCCGCATACCCATCAATTAAGCTTCCTTCTATCCGTCTAAAAATCTGTCCTTCTATCCGTCTATCCGTCTATCCGTCTAAACATCTAAACATCTAAACATCTCAACATCTAATTCCGCAACGGCTTGCCCGTCTGCAGCATGTGCTGGATACGCTCCAGGGTCTTCTTTTGGCCACAAAGGCTCAGGAAGGCCTCCCTTTCGATGTCCAGCAGGTACTGCTCGGAGACCCGGTTGTCGTCACCGTGGAGGTCGCCGCCGCAGAGGACGAAGGCCACCTTCTTGGCGATGAGGGCATCGTGCTCCGAAGCGTAGTGCCCGTACTGCATCCCGGCAATGCCAGCATAGAGGGTCGCCAGGGTGTTGCGGCCCAGCACGGGAATGTCCGTGCGCGGAGTCACCGGTACGTAGCCGGCTTCAGCCAGACGCAGCACCGCTTCTTTGGCCTCCTTGATGCGGCGGGTTTTGTTGACCACCACCTGATCGCTGCTGCGCAGGATGTCCATGTTGCGGGCTTCCGCGGCCGAAGTGGCTACTTTGGCCGTGGCAATGCTCATCAGGTAGTCTTGTAGCACTGTCACGCCGACCGACCCGGGCTGGCTGTACTTCTGCGAAGCCCGCAAGGCAAACTCCTTGGTGCCCCCGCCACCGGGGATGAGGCCTACCCCTACTTCTACGAGGCCGATGTAGGTTTCGGCTGCCACCACCGCCTGGGCCGAGTGCATGGTAAATTCACAGCCGCCACCCAAGGTCATGGCGTGGGGGGCCATGACCACCGGCACGGCTGCGGTACGGATGCGCATGGCCGTGTTTTGGAAAGTGCGCACCGCCAAGTCCAGCTCTTCCCAATCCTGCTGCGAAGCCATCATCAAGATCAGCATCAGGTTGGCACCCACCGAGAAGTTCTCGCCCTCATTGGCGATTACCACGCCGTGGTAGCCGTTGTTTTCGGCGTACTCAATGCCATGATGGATGGCCTTGAGCACCCCTTCGCCGATGCTGTTCATCTTCGAATGGAACTCCACGTTCAGCACCCCATCGCCCAGGTCGATGAGCGAAGCGTCGCTGTTGGACCAGAGGGTCTTCTCTTCGCGCAGGGTTTCCAGAATGATGAGCGATTCGGTACCCGGCACCACTTCATAGCTACTGGTTTCGGGGTTGTAGAAATAGCGGGCCCCTTTTTCGGTCTTATAGAAAGTCTCGTGGCCGGCGGCTACCATTTCCTTCACCCAATCGGCCACCGCTACGCCTTCGCCTTCGAAGTGCTCCAGGGTTTCCTTCACCCCGATCATGTCCCACAGCTCAAACGGACCTTTCGCCCAACCGAAGCCAGCACAAATGGCGTCGTCGATTTGGAAGAGGTGGTCGGCAATCTCAGGGATGCGGTTAGAAACGTAAGCCCAGAGGCCGAGGCTAGACCGGCGGGTAAATTCGCCGCCTTTGTCTTCGGCCTTGAAGAGGGTTTGCATCCGCTTAGCAAGGCTGCTGGTGTTTTTGACCAGCTTGAGCGAAGGGATGTTCACCTTGGCCTTCTCCCGGTATTCGAGGGTATCGAGGTCGAGAGAGAGAATGACCCGCTGCCCGCTTTCGTCCCGGGTTTTTTTGTAGAATCCCTGCCCGGTTTTGTCGCCCAGCCATTTTTTCTCCACCATCTGCTGCACGTAGGTCGGCGCATGGAACAGCTCCCGCTGCTCGTCCTCGGGGCAATTGTCTTTGATGCCGTTGAGCACATGGACCGTGGTGTCGAGGCCCACGAGGTCGCTCAGCCGAAAAGTCCCGGTCTTGGGCTTGCCCGTGGCCGGCCCCGTGAGCAGGTCGACCTCTTCAATGGTAAGGCCCATTTCTCCTACCAGCTGAAAAATCTTGGCCATGGCGTAGATGCCCACCCGGTTGGCGATGAAAGCCGGGGTGTCTTTGCAGAGTACCGTCTGCTTGCCCAGGAACAGGTCCCCGTAGTGCATCATGAAATCGACTAACTCCGGGTCGGTATCCGGGCCGGGGATGATCTCCAACAGGCGCAGGTAGCGCGGCGGGTTGAAGAAGTGGGTGCCAAGGAAGTGCTTCTGAAAATCCTCCGAGCGGCCCTCGGTCATGAGCTGGATGGGAATGCCCGAAGTGTTCGAGGTGACGATGCTGCCGGGTTTGCGCAGGGCATCGACCTTCTCGAAGATTTTTTGCTTGATGTCGAGGCGCTCGACCACGGCCTCGAGGATCCAGTCGCAGTCTTTGATCTGCTCGAAGTCGTCTTCGAAGTTGCCGGTGGTGATGAGCTTGGCATCAGCCGCGTCATAGAGAGCGGCGGGTTTGCCCTTGACCGCAGCGGTCAGGGCCTCGTTGACCAGGCGGTTGCGCACGGCGGGATGCTCCAGGGACAGGCTCTTGGCCTGCTCCTTGTCGGTGAGTTCGCGGGGCACGATGTCGAGCAGCAGGACCTTCACGCCGATGTTGGCGAAATGGCAAGCGATGCGAGAGCCCATTACCCCTGAGCCCAGTACCGCCACCTGCTTGATGCTACGGCGTTGTTTCGTAGCGGGGGTGGGTGTGGTTTGTTCAGCTACCTGCATGGTTTCTGACTTTGATTAATTCGTGAATCGTATCTAGGACGTTGAAAAAGTTTTCCAGCTCTTCGGCTGGAATGTGGTTGTAGATTTCTTTGTTGAAATCGAGGACCACATCTTTGGAATTGCCTTTTTTCTCTTTGCCAAGCTCAGTAAGAAAGATCCGCACCATCCGCCGGTCGGTGGGGTCGGGGGCCCGGTAGATCAGGCCCCGCTCTTCCAGCCGGGCCAGCATGCGCGTGAGGCTGCGGGTCTCCATCCCCATCAAGGGCGCAATCTTTGTCGCCGGCGTGCCTTCTACCTCATCAATGTGTAGCAACACAAAGCCGATGTTCGTCGTGATGTCTTTCTGCACGGCTTGTACGTTGTACATACGCGATATGGCTAGCCAAGCCACCTTGATGTCGAAGCAGATAGCCCGCTTCTTTTCTTTCCGTTCGGCTCGTAACTTGACTTCCACTAGCGGTAACGATTAAAGGTAAACAAACTGAGTGAGTAGCAATCGAGTGAGTAAATTTGTTATGCAAGCATACAATTTTACCGAAATCCTCCGAGAATTACAAGCCGTTTTGGTAGGGGAGCAGGGGCGTAAGGGAATTGAGATATAGGGAATTGGGACATAGGGGATAGGGCATAGGGAAATATGACAGGAGGTACTTTGCCTCGCCAGCCCCCTCCACCTCCCCCAATCCCCCAATCC
>CAZIVQ010000076.1:0-9468 GCA_964542415.1 uncultured Bacteroidia bacterium
TCCCCTACATCGGTCTAATCCCTCTCCGATCTCAGTCCACGATGGTATGCAGGTCCAGGGTCAGAAACAAGGCCCCGGCCAGCCCCAGCAGAAAGATCACCTGCCGCACCAGGTGGCCACGCTTGATCAGGGCCGAGAGGCCCAGTAGCCCTGCACTGATTGCTCCGATGGAGTAGAAGCCTTTGAAAGACGACAGCACCAAGGCGGGGGCCATCAGGTAATCTTTCACATAGACCGGCATGATCACCTGGATGGTCACCAACAAAGCAAAAAAGACCATGTGCGAAGCAATCCCAAAGCGCAGAATGGGCCGGTGATCGCGCAGGTACTGAAAGCCCTGGCGCATGCGCCGCATGACCGGGCCGCGGTCCACTTCCTTGGAAGGGGCCGGTCGATACGGAATCTGGCTCAGCAGCAAAAAGCCGAGGACGTAGGTTGCCCCATCAAGCAAAAATATTTCGTGCAACGCCCAGGGCTCAAAGGCCAACCAAGCTGGCCACCAGCTCAGGTCCGGCGAACCATCTAGCAGCACCCCGCCCACCATCATGCCGATAAAAGAAGTTGTCTGGCCCTGGATTTCGATGGCACTGTTGACCTTGGCGTAGAAGCGCGGCTCAAACAGCTCCTGTACGAAGGCATAGAGGTTGGGATAATGGACATTGTAGGTAAAAACCGTGGTGGTGTAGATCAACGCCACCAGGGCAAAGGGTACTTCACCCAGCCAAAAGCCCGTGGCCGCCACCAACGCCAAGATCACCGCATCCAGGCCATTATAGCTCAGTAGGATGTGCTTGCGGTTGTAGCGGTCGATCAGGGTGCCCGCATACACGCCCCAAAAGAGCGAGACCAAGGTCACGATAGCCACCAGTAGGGCATTCAAGGTCTTGCCGCCCGGCTGCTGGATCAGGTACCAGGGGATGGCGATCATGGTGATGCCTTGGGCGAAACCTGAGATGGTGTTGGCAGAAAAAAGAAAGAGGAGGGTCTTGAAGTGCTGCAAAATGGATGGGACTTTTCTGTATCTGGCAAACGGCAGCGCAGGGGATTTGTTAGCTCGGGGCAAAGGTAGGAACCCGCAGCCTTCGGCGAAACTGTTTACCTTTGCCCACCTTACCTCGCGACCGATGCAACTGACCGGAGAACAATGGCGCCGTCTGATACACGTAAGCATGGCAGGATTTGCCCTGGTCATCGGACGCTTGCCGCCCTGGCTGGTCGTGGCTTGCATCCTCGCTGCTTTGCTCTTCAACCTTTTTCTGTTGCAGCCTTTGACCCGAGGGAAATTAGAAAAGGACCGGGAAAAAGCACGCGGCTATGCCTTGGGGCTGCTCGCCTATCCCGGCGGCTTGCTGCTGGTGAGCCTCGTGTTTTTTGAGGCGCAGGTCTACCTGGCCGTGGGCTGGGGGGCCATGGCTTTTGGGGATAGTGCCGCAAGCTGGGCGGGCAAGCGCTGGGGACATCCCCTGCCCTGGAACCCGCAGAAGTCCTGGGCAGGGCTGGCCGCTTTCGTGCTGGTAGGCACTCCCCTGACCTGGCTGTTGCTCCAGGCCTTGCCGCCTGATTTGCGACCCCAGCTGCCGGTGGCAGCCTGGTTGGGGAGCCTGCTGCTGGCCCACCTGGTGGCAGGCTGGTTTGAGACCTTGCCCGGGCAGGTCGACGACAACCTGAGCGTGCCCTTGGTCGCAGCCGCTACTGCCTGCTTCGGCGTAGCCGCCTGGCAGCACGGCAACTTTCGCCTGCCGGCTGACTTTTTCTATGGCCTGGGAGCCATCGGGCTGTTTATGCTGCTGAGCCATGCCTCGCGCAAAATCGACGCGGCAGGGGTCTGGACCGGCGGGCTGATCGCCCTGCTGATCTTTCTGGGGGGTGGCTTCCCTGCCCTGGGCTGCTTGCTGCTGCTGTTTGTGCTGGGCACCGCTGCCTCGCTCTGGCGCAAGCGCCAAAAGGAAGCCTTGGGCCTGGCCCAAGAGGGCGATGGGCAACGTTCGGCTCGGCACGCCTTCTCCAACGCGGGCGTAGCGGGCGTCTGCGGCCTGCTGGCCTGGGTCTTTCCCGCGCAGGCAGCGCTTTTGCTGATCATGCTGGTCGGCAGCCTGGCCTCGGCCACCGGCGACACTTGGTCCTCGGAACTGGGCAACCTCTACGGCCGCCGCTACCTTGACCTGCGCACCGGTAAGCGCGGGCAGCGCGGACAGGACGGCGTCATCAGCCTCGAAGGCAGCCTGTTCGGGGCTTTAGGTAGCCTGCTGGTAGCGGGGGCCTACGCCTTGGCGGCGTCCCAGCCGGTGCCCTGGCTGCTGATCTTGCTGGCCGGCCTGGGCGGCAACCTCATCGACTCGCTGCTCGGCGCCAGCCTGCAACGGGTCGGCCTTATGACCAATGACGCAGTCAACTTTGCCAGCACATTTTTTGCTGCTTTACTGGCTGCCGGAGGAATGAGCTGGCTGGCCTGACCATTCATCCCGTTGTAGCTGAATGTGACGCTGTATTTTCTTCCATTGCCCCCGAATCGCTTTGAATCGGGGAGAAGGATGGAGAACTTCTCCCTCAACAACTTTTACCCTTCTTCTGTATGCGCTTTTTAGCAAGCTTGCTGACTTGCTTGTTCTTGTATGTCTTGCCTTTTCTTTCACCCTTGTCTGCCCAGGATCCTGAAGATGCCGTGTTCGACATCATGGATCCAGAAACGGTTTTTTCTTTCAGTGGCCTGGATGGCAAAGACTTCATCCAGCGCCAGCCGGTAAACTTGCCTCAGCCGCCTTACGTGGACGAAACGACGGGGGTCTTGGCCCTGCGTTTTGAGATCACTGCCGAAGGGCGGGTACAAACCGCGGAGCTGGAACCGGCGCCTATTCCGCTGGCCACGCCCAAAATGGAGCAGGCTGCCCTTGATGCGATCAAGCAATGGAAATTTGCTCCGGTCAAAGCAGGGAGCAACATTCCCGTCCCCACGCCCATGCGCGTGGTGCTGCAATTCAACCGTGACAGCAGCAACATTCTCTATTCTACCAATGGCCTTCACACCATCGAAGGGCTCCATGGTCGCTTGCCGGCAAAATTGGTAGCCCCTCAGGCTACCCAAAACCTGCGGGGCGTGGTGCGAGCCCAGGTGATCATCAGTCCTGCAGGCTACGTGCGGGCTGTCTACCGCTACCGGGGTGCTTACGAAAGTAGCGAAATCCCACCTCGCCTGGGCATTGCTTGCTTCAATGCCCTCAAGCAATGGACCTTCGATGCCTTGAGGGCATTGCTTGCTTCAATGCCCTCAAGCAATGGACCTTCGATGCCTTGCCGCCCGAGGCGCTGCAAGTGGACCAGGAAATCTCGATCACCTTGCGGTTTTTGGGCAATGGAGGGCCGCTGCTGCGATAGGCAGCCGATCTAACCCTGTCAGCGTTCCGAAAAACGCTGGCAGGGTTATCCTCTCGCTGCTCATCTTGCGTGCGGATTTGTCATCGGTACCTCCAGCCAGCCCTTGGAAAGTTGGGCTATTGGGCTTCGTCGTAGCTTACTTTCACTTCCGCACTCAGCGGGTGGGACTGGCAAGTGAGGATGTAGCCCGCTTTAATCTCCTCCTCGGACAAGCCCATAGCCGTGTCCATACCGATCACGCCCTGCTTGAGCTTGGCTTTGCAGCTGGTGCAGATGCCGCTTTGGCAGGAGTAGGGCGGGTCTAGTTGGGCCGAAATGCCCGCATCGAGGATGGCTTCGTCAGGGCTGACTTCCAGCTCGTGGGTTTGGCCGTCGAGTTCGACGGTCACCTGATGGGCTTGTAGTGCGGTATCGGCTTCGGCCTCGCCCACCTGGGCGATGATGAGGTCTAAGCCGCTGCTTTCGCTTCCTTTTTCGCTGTTTTCTGCCTCCGCCTCCGCTTCCGTGGGAACCGGAGCGCTGTAGTATTCGCGGTGAATGTCGGGGGGATTGACGGCATGCTTTTCGAGGGCGGCTTCGGCCCCTTCCATCAAGCCCTGCGGGCCGCAAATATAGTATTGTTTGCGGTATTCATCTTCCATAAACAGCTCAGAGACCAAGTCATAAATGCGGTCCTTGTCCAGGCGACCGCTAAAGCCTTTCCAGCCGTCTTCGGGCTGCGAAAGGGTGTGGTACACGGAGAGGCGTCCGTCGTGCTTTCGGCTAAGCTGCTGCAATTCTTCCTTAAAAATGATTGAAGCCTCGTCGCGGTTGCCGTACCAGAGGCTCACCTTGCTGGTGCGCTCCTCGGCGAGCACGCTCTTGAGGATGGACATCAGGGGCGTGATGCCACTGCCACCGCCGATGAGGATGTAGTGCCGACTCCGGGCAGGGTCGGGCTGGACGGTGAAGCTTCCCAGGGGGGGTAGGCTTTCGAGGGTGTCGTCGGCTGTTAGTTGGTCGCGGATAAAGTTGGAGGCTTTGCCATCGGGTACTCGCTTGATGGTCACGCTCAGGTGGTCGTCCACGTAGGGCGAGCTGGACAGGGAGAAAGCCCGGCGGATTTCTTCGCCATCAACCGTAAGCTTCAGCGTAAGGTATTGGCCTGGCAAATAGGTTTGAAACTTCTCTGCCTCAGGCCGTTCGAACAGCACGGTGTAGGCGTCGGGGGTTTCGTCGGTGAGTTGCTTTATGGTAAGGGGATGGAAGGGCATGGGGAGTAAGTAAAGGGAATAGGGGGAGTAGGGGAAATAGGGAATTGGGGAATGGGGAATGGGGGAGGATCGTTTCAGTGCTGCTTCAGAAAAGAGGTAAAAAAGCAATTAGTAGAATAAGTCAACAAGGGCAGAAATAGTTTATGTCTCATGGACACGAACTCCGAGGGGGCAGATTCGTTAAACAGTACGGAAGTTAAAAAACGATTCTAAAGCGGCCCTTTGTCTGAAGAAACTTCCCTGAGCGGTCGGCTTTAGCTTACATATCATCACGTTACCTATGACCTCACCACAGACCAATCTTCCCATGTCCAACCAACCGCGGGTGCTCATCATCGGCGGCGGCTTTGCTGGGCTCACCCTGGCGCGTGCCTTGCGCAAGAAGCCTTTTCAGGTGGTCATGGTCGACAAGCACAACTACCACACCTTCCAGCCGCTGCTGTACCAAGTAGCGACCGGTGGTTTGGAGCCTGACTCCATCGCTTTTCCCTTGCGTAAGCTCTTCGATGACCAGGAAAACCTCCTCTTCCGCATGGCGGAGGTACACCGCATCGACGATGAGGCCAAAGAGGTCCACACCTCCATTGGGCCCATTCACTTCGACTACCTGGTGCTGGCTACCGGTTCTAACACCAACTTCTTCGGCAATGCCGAGATTGAGCGGCATGCCCTGAGCATGAAGTCGATCCCCGAATCGCTTAACCTGCGGAGCCTCATTCTCCAAAACTTCGAAGACGCCCACCAACATGTCGACTTTGCCGACCGCAACCAACTGCTGAAGTTCATCATCGTAGGTGGCGGCCCGACCGGGGTGGAAACGGCTGGGGCCCTGGCTGAGCTGAAGCGGCATGTGCTGCCGAGCGACTACCCGGAGCTGGACTTGCGGCAGATGGAAATTCACCTCATTGAGGCCGGGCCCACTTTGCTGGCGGGGATGTCGAAAAAATCTTCCGAAGATGCCCTCGAAGGCCTGGAAAAGCTGGGGGTCCACGTCTGGCTCAACACCATGGTCGAAGGCTATGACGGCACGTTGGTCCGTACCGCAGATGGCAAAGGAATTGAAGCCTCTACTGTGGTCTGGGCTGCCGGCATCAAAGGCGCTACCATCGAAGGCCTAGATAAGGCTAAGCTGGCTCGCGGTAACCGGCTGGTGGTGGATGAGTTCAACCATGTTGAGGGCTATGAAGACGTATTTGCCCTCGGCGACCTCGCCTATATGGAAACCGAGGCCTATCCCCAAGCTCATCCTCAAGTAGCCCCGGCGGCTGTGCAGCAGGCCGAGCAATTGGCCCCGAATCTCTACAACCTCTACAAAGGAGCGCCGCTCAAGCCCTTTAACTACTTCGACAAAGGTTCCATGGCCACCATCGGCCGCAACAAGGCCGTGGTCGACTTTCGCAAGCTTCACCTCAAGGGCTTTATTGCCTGGTTGAGTTGGATGTTTGTTCACTTACTTTACCTGATTGGCGTTCGTAACAAGCTGGTGGTCTTCGTCAACTGGGTATGGAGCTACTTCACCTACGACAAAGGCACGCGGGTCATCATCCAGCCGTTTAACCGGAAGACCAAAACAGCCCCGGTCCGGCAAGAGGAGGGGGTGCTGTTTTAGCGCACGCAAAGAAGAAAGAGGTTGTAGCCCGGTTGCCGAGAGGTGCCGGGCTATTTTTTAGTCAAAAAGTCAAAAAGTGAAGAGGTCAAGAGGTCAAGAGGACGAGAGGTCAAGAGGTGAAGAGGTCAAAATGGTTAAAACCCAGCGTTACTGGGTCGGATTTCCGGATAGTGGGCGGGATTGAGGCGTAATCCGGCCCCGATCATTATAAAGGTAGTCGAGCCTTTTTCATTGGTAGCAGAATGACAGCGGCTGCTCTTTGGAGAAAATGAAACTTGTTTTTATGCGTCTGAAAAATGGGTTGTTGCTGGGCTGCTTGAGTCCGCTGTTTCTCTTCGCCCAGGCCCCGCACGAGGTGGGGAGCTATCCTGACGAACTGGGCTTGCAAAGCCGTAAAGTCGGGATGATTGAGGCCATCGCCAAGCAAGGCTTTGGGGAGCGGAGCCAAGCCCCTTCCCGCTGCCCCGATACGGGCCTACCGGTCAAGACCTGGGCGGTGGAGGGCGAAACCATCTATTCGCCCTATACCGGCCGGGCCTATGTGCAAGGGCCGACGGGCTACTTTGGCCCCCGCGAACGCGACAGCCTGGGCCGCATCTGGGCCTTTGGCGGGGACCCGCTCAAATATGACCTGGCGCCTGCAGCGGCTACTTTTTTCCTTGATCCTAACCGGGAGGATGTGATGCACTTCCTCTCCATTCCCGGCAACCAGCGGCAACAGTACCATTTTGCTGCCAAAAATTGGGCCCGCTTTTACGGGCTGAACCAGACCCACCTCAGTGGCGACTGGAAGCGGGACTTCTATGCTGCCGTGGCCCACTACCGCGAAGCCCGCCGCCCTTCCGACGGGCCCGACCGCGAGCACCTTTCCATGTCGCGCCCGCACGACCTTGTGGGGCAGCCGGGCGAATTGCTTGGCGGCAACACCCAGGACGGCGGCACCGAAAATCACAAGACCATGTGGCGGACCTCCGCCTGGCTCTATGCGCAGTGGTTTCCCGATACGGCAGCGATTTCCTTCCATCCGGTGCCGGTGGCGGATAGCCTCACCCGGGGCTTTTTGTTCGATTATTTTGCCCGTTGTTTGGAGAATGGCAATGGCGAATACCATTCACCCATGTACTACCCCCATTCCATCAACGCCTACCTCAACCTCTTCGATTTTGCGGAGGACCCCGCGATGAAGCAACTGGCCAAGGCCCAGCTGGATTTTTACCTGGCCACCTATGCCCTCAAGACCCTGGACGGGGTGCTGGGCGGCGCGGCCCGTCGGGGCTTTTTGAGTTATGGCGATGGCGCCAACGACATGGAGCGCCTGCTCTGGCTCTGGACCGGCGACGGCCCCTGGGAACTGGGCCCCGAAGACCTGGGCACCAAGGACGGCCTGCATCCGGCCACCACCACCTACCGCCCCAACCAGGTCATCTGGAACCTGCTGCACAAAAACGTAGCGTTGCCCTACGAGGTGGAAATTGCCCATCCTGACTACCACTGCGCCCCCGCCAACCGGCACCAGGAAATCGACTACGTGTCGGAGCATTTCGTGCTGGGCAGCACCACCATCCACGAGATCAGCAATCCGGGGCAGCAGGTGGTCTGGTCGCTGGTGGCAGAGGGAGCAGCCCGGCCGCTGCACTTCGGGGGCGGGCACCCGCGCTATAACGTGCCTTCGGGCCACAGTCCCTTCACCCAGACCTTGCAGAAGGCGGGCACCTTGCTGCTGATGACGGGCCAAAACCAGCCCCGCACCTTCGAGGGCAATCCCCACGACCACGTCAAAAGCTGGTACGCCAATGCGGGCGTAGACCTGCAGCCGACCGAGTGGCCGGCAGCCGACAGCCGGGCGGCCTGGACGGAATTTGTCAAAGAAGCGCCCCGGCGCGCCGAAAGCTGGCTGTGGATTCCACGGGCGGTCGAGGACTACTGCGAGGTGGGCGGACGACTTTTTGTCAATGCAGGCGAAACCTACCTGATGGCGCAGCCCCTGGGGGAGGCCCGCTGGCTGGACGTGCCGGCCGACTCGCTGGCGGCCTGGCAGCCGGACCGCCATGATCCGCTGAAGGCCTTGCCCTATTACCACATCTGGGTGGTCAGCGGTGCCTACTCCGGCTACACCCTGGACGTGGCCGAAGCGGGGGATTATCCCAGCTTCGAGCAGTTTATTGCCCAGGCGAGCGCCCGCACGAAGCTCGATACCCGCAAGCTGGCCCAGGGCCAGGTCACTTACCGCAGCCTCTACGGCGATCGCTTGCAGATGCAGTACGAGCCCCGCGACTTGAAATGCAGCGGCAAGGTCAACGGCCGCAAGTTGAGCTACGACCGCTGGGCCGGCGGCGGGGTGTATAAAAGCCCCTATGTTTCCCTCAAGGACGGGATCCTGCGCATCAGTGACGGTACAGACAGCTACGAGATGGAGATGACCGGCCCGCAGACCTTGGAAGTCAGGTAATTCAAGGATCCCACGCTGTCAGGGCTGCTGACCAGTCCTGGTTTTGCCCTGACAGCGTTATGAGCATGCCAACTGGTCAAGCGCTTCGACGTCTCCGACCTGTCGGCCTAAGGCGGATCGTCGAAGCAGGTAGTTCCGGAGACTCCGCTCTCCCCGCATCCCCGGCAGCGCGGCGTCTGCCCAGCGCAGGAATAAGTGTAACCCTCATAAGGGGCCAAAAACCAAGCTTTGTCATGATGGTTGGTAAGTTCACCAACTGGAATAATTTTACTTTCAAAGCACCTTGTTTTTTAGGGGACATTTCGCTAAACTTAGCCATTCTCTGTTGTCAGCCGCTTGCCAGTAAGCTAACCGTTTTCCCTAACCGCGTAGTTTCTAGCTTAACGGTATCAATCATGTCCCTTGATGATCACCTCCAGCGCCTCCGGTGTATGGATACCCTCATTCGCCTCCAGGCTACGGGGGCCCGCGATGCATTTGCGGCAGCACTTGACATTTCCGTCTCCACCCTTCACCAAGACCTCGAGCAACTACGTGGTATGGGCGCGGTCATTTCCTACAGCCGCCGCAAGCAGACTTATCTTTACCAGACCGATCAGCGCCTGTACCTAGGCTATTACCCGACTCCAGATGCCTGATATTTTTTTGTAGAAATTCCTTCAGTGCTGTATTTCTGGAGGGAAAGGGGTGATCTTGCGCTTAATCCCATTCCTGAATTTCCAAAAAAAAGAGAAGTATTAAAGGCCTGTGGCATTCTTTTCCTCATCCTAGATTTTTTTACCATG
>CAZIVQ010000077.1:0-9441 GCA_964542415.1 uncultured Bacteroidia bacterium
AGCTAAATTCTCAACCATTTAACCTTGCCCTTTTTCCGCGGTACTGCGTCAAAAAATCCTCACCTAGCTCCCCGGCTTGCCGGGGGATCTACGACTCGCTAAGATCGGTTTTTCTTCCTTGTTTCACGAAAAAATGTCCCGGTTTTACCAGGGACAGGCCTGCGGTTAAATTGGTCAATTACTTTACTCCACAAGCACTAGATTTTCCCAGAAGCAGGCGAGCTGTCTTGGAGAAAACAAATGGCTACCCTGGCAAAAGCTACTTTTCTCCTGAGATGCAAGACCTGATGGAGGGGTTGAATTTTTGCCTAACTCCACAGCCTTATTTTTCTTTCTTTTGTAGAAGCAACGAGGTTATCTCATAGACAGGCAAGCGAACGTTTCCCCCGTAGCTCTTCCCTGCTTATTTACCAGCCTCATTCCTGGCCTCTCCATCCTCTGCGCTTCTTATTTTCGTACATACCTGGGAACGCTTCGAAAATAACTTTACATTCTTGCTTGATCTTCCCGACGAGTTGGGATCCATGATTTGCACGAATCCTGCGTCAGGCAACCCTCGCATAGCTCGCTATGCCCGGTTTTCCTTCCTTGACTCCCGACGAGCCGAGACAGGGCTGCCCAAGCTCTGATAATTTATTTCCTCAGCGTTCCCTGACAGCAAGCATCAACCTTTTTCCAACCATGCGCATCTCATATCGATTCTTCTGGCTTATGCTCCTGTGGCCTTGCTTCACGGCGGTCGTGGCCCAGCCTTTTGCCGACAATTCTGTGCTGAATGAAGGCACCTGGTACAAAATCGGGGTCACTCAAGATGGCGTCCACCGCCTGGATGCGAATTTTCTCAACAGCCTGGGGATCAACACCAGCAGCATTGATCCGCGCAACCTGCGCCTTTACGGCAACGGCGGCGGCATGCTTCCACAGCGCAACAGCGATCCGCGTCACGACGACCTGGTGGAAAACGCTATTCTGGTCACGGGCGAAGGCGATGGCAGCTTTAACAGCGGGGATGAGGTGATTTTTTACGGGCAGGGACCCCATCAGTGGCTGTATGGCACGGCCGAAACCCCGGCCTCGCATCGCTACAACCATTATTCTGACACCAACTTTTACTTCCTCACCGTTGCTCCCAGTCCGGGTAAGCGCATCGCTGCGGCCCCGGTCTTAACGGGTACGGCCGAAGCCGCCGCGCTCAGCACCGGTTTTCGCTACCATGAGCGCGACCTGTCTAATCCGCTGCGCTCGGGCCGCAACTGGCTGGGCGAACTCTTCGACTTCGAGACCCAACGAAGCGTTACCTTTGCCCTCACTGATGCTGATCCTGACGGCGAGCTGCGTCTGCGCCTGCGCTTGGCGGCCCGGGCCGATGTGACTACCCGATTTTCCATTGCCGTGGCTGGAGAAACTGTCACCAACGTGACCCTGAGCCAGACGAACATTTTCCGTAAGGAGTTCCGCCACTACCAATTCCGGGAAGTTAGCCTAACTGTCCCCATTGCCGAGACCAACTATACCGACTCGGTGCGGGTCACCCTGACCTTCGACAAGGCCGGATCTACCCGCTCTCAAGGCTGGCTTGACTGGATCGAACTCGACTACGACCAACGCTGGGACCTGGAAAATGCCCCCAGCCGGGAGTTTTTCAACCTGACTACTCCTACTGCCGGTTCTATCTATGAAGTCGCGCTGGAAAATGGCAGCGACCAGTACCGAATCTGGGACCTCAGCAACCCGCTGGAGCCGCTGGCCATTAACTATGATTTGAATGGGAAAACCCTGACATACCGCGCTGATCGCGTGCCCGGGCATTTCATTGCGTTTCGCGAAGCGAATTTGACGCCGGTTTCCGGTCGCGAAATCCCCAATCAAAACCTCCACGGCATGAGCCCGGTGGACTACCTCATCCTCACCCACCCAAATTTTCGTGCGGAGGCTGAGCGCTTGGCCGATTTTCACCGCGAGCACTACTTGCGCAGCGTAGCCGTCGTCTATCCGGGCGACATCTACAACGAATTTTCCAGCGGGCGTCAGGATGTGGCCGCCATCCGGGACTTTATCCGCATGCACTGGCTACGCGGCAGCGGCCTGACCCCAGGCCATGTGCTGCTCTTTGGCGATGGAACCTATATCTATAAGGATGTCAATGACAACCTGAATAACGACACCAACTTCCTGCCCACCTACCAGAGCCGCGATTCCTGGGACCCCACGGATTCATATCCCAGCGACGACTTTTTTGTGATGATGGAGCCCAATGAAGGATATTGGGGAGAAAGTGCCGGTATAGATGGCGACAATACTTATGAGGTCAACACCCTCGACATACCGATCGGGCGGTTACCTATCGAAAATGTGGAACAGGCGCGGCAAATCGTGGATAAGATCATCGCTTATGCCAAAGACCCGGCTGGTTTTGGCGACTGGCGTAGCCGCATCGTGCTGGTAGGAGATTATAAAGACGGAGAAGGAACTACCCACGTAAGCCAATCCAACGGCTACACCAGCGTAATCGAGAACAACAGCCCTTGCATGAATATCGACAAGATTTTCATCGACAACTACCCGGTGGTAAAAACGGGCTCAGAATTGAAATTTCCGGCGGCCCGCAAAGACCTGCTCGATGCCTTGGATGAGGGCAGCCTGATCCTGAACTACACCGGCCACGGCAGCGAGCGCGCCTGGTCCAATTCGACCATCCTGGAGGTCTCCGACCTGGGCGGCATGCAAAACGTGCGCCGTAACCCGGCGGTGGTAACGGCCACCTGCGAGTTTGGCCGTTACGACGACCCGGAGATTCGCTCCGGAGCCGAGATCATGACCATGCTACCGCAGGTGGGGGCCATCGCGCTCTTTACCACGGCCCGCCTGGTCTATTCTAGCCCTAACCGCAACCTCAACCGCAACTTCTACCAGCAGGTCTTTCGCTACGACAGCTTGGCTGCCCGCATGCCCACCCTGGGCGAGATCATGATGCGGACCAAAAATGCGACCTTTCCCGGAAGCCCTCTCGACAACATCAACTCCCGCAACTTCACCTTGATGGGAGACCCGGGCATTATCCTCAATTATCCGGAACTGCGGGCGACTATCTCTGAACTGAACGGCGAACCGGTGGACCCGGCTGGGATCGACACCCTGCAGTCGCTGGCCCGGGTGAGCATCCGGGGGCGGGTAGAAAACCAGCAAGGGCAGGTTCAGAACAACTTTGCCGGACAGGCCCAAGTCACGGTCTTCGATAAACCGGCCAATTTTACCACCCGCCTCTCCAACTACAACTTCTCCTGGCGCAACAACCGCCTCTTCAACGGCCGGGCCTCGGTAAGCAATGGAGAATTTTTTGCTGAATTTGTGATGCCTATAGACGTCTCTTACGAGCAAGGATTAGGCAAAATCAGCGTCTACTTGCAAAATGACAGCATCGATGGGGCGGGATGCTACACCCGGCTTTTTGTGGGCGGCACCGATACCACCGCCACTTCAGACCGAGAGGGTCCGGTGGTAGAGTTGTATATGAACGACACCACCTGGCGCGATGGGGGCATCACCAGCCCCAACCCGGACATCTTTGCGGTGCTGGCCGATGAAAGCGGCATCAACACCGCCGGGGGCAGCATCGGGCATGAAATCACCGCCGTACTAGATGAGGATGTGGCCAATACCCTCATTCTCAATAACTACTACTCTGCTGAGGTCGACAACTTTCAGCGGGGAGTGGTACGCTATCCTTTGCGGGAATTGGAAAATGGCCTGCATACCCTGCGCTTGCGCGTCTGGGACGCAGCCAATAACATATCAGAGGCGACCACAAGCTTTGTGGTAGCTGATGATGCCCGCATCGCCCTGGAAGAAATCTTGAATTTCCCCAATCCCTTCACTGATCAGACCACTTTCTCCATCAGCCACAACCAGGACGGGCAAGAAATGGAGGTAAAGGTAGAAGTCATGGGGCTGGATGGGCGCAAAGTCCGCGAATTGAACGCCAGTTTTTTCGCTACCGGCAACCGCTATGAGGCTTTGACCTGGGACGGCACCAACGGTCAGGGCAATCCCCTGAGCGCCGGCATGTACCTCTATCGGGTATCTCTCCGCAACCCGGCTAGCGGGCAAGAAACCCAAGCTACCGAGCGCTTGGTGTTGTTGCGATAATGCGACTAAATCGGGATGGACAGGCCTACGGGTGCTGTCTGTCCCGTATTTTCAAGATCGTGGGCGGATTCATTTAAAAAATATATATTTGCGCCGGACCGAAAGGTAAGTTTTCCCAAACTTTCGGCTCCCTCCCCAACTTACTTCGCCTTACCTTTCTATTCCCAATTCCCTTATCAAGCGGCTTTGCCTATGAAATGACGGCTACATTTACGTTTTTGAACCTCATTCTTTTCAAATTAAGGTAGCACTAGTATGAATCGTCTTCTTATCACGGTCGCTTGCTTGGCAGGGATGATCTTGGGTGGATTTGGTCGTCTGCAAGCCCAGACAAACCCCGCTGGCCAGGATGTAACTTCTGTCATTACCACGGCAGTACCCTTCCTCATTGTCGGTCCAGACTCCCGCGGCGGCGGCATGGGAGAAGTAGGGGTGGCTATCGCCGATGACGCCAATGCCATGCACTGGAACCCCGCAGGGCTCGGCTTCATTGACCATCGCATGGGCTTCAGCATGTCCTATTCGCCTTGGCTGCGATCGCTGCAAATCCCGGATATCAACCTCATGTACCTCTCTGGCTACTACAACACGGGTAAATCCGGGGTTGTAGGGGCTTCGCTCCGCTATTTCTCCTTGGGGATCATCGAATTTACTGACGGCCTCGGTACGCCTATCGGGAACGACAAGCCCAGTGAGTTTGCCTTGGACGTGGCCTACTCCCTCAAGGTGTCGGAAGTACTTTCCGCAGCTATCGCCTTGCGAGTCTTCAACAGCCGGTTGGCCTCGACTGCTACCAGCCCAATACTTGACGCCCGCCCGGTAACCTCCGTTTCCGGCGACATCGGCCTGCTCTACCGCACCAATTTCGAGGCAGGGGACCTACCCATCGAGTTTTCTTCCGGGTTAAATATTTCCAACATCGGGCCCAAGGTATCTTACACTGGCTCGACCGTAGAGCGAGACTTTATCCCCATCAACCTGCGGGTCGGCTACGCGTTCAAGTTTTTCCTTGACGAATACAACACCGTCACCTTCGCCAATGACCTCAACAAGCTGTTGGTCCCTTCGGAAGGTGGCCGCTCTGACCTGACCTTGCTGAGCGGGATGTTTGGCAGCTTCGGCGATGCACCCGGCGGCTTCAGCGAAGAAATTTCTGAGATCAATTTCCAGGTCGGGGTAGAATATTGGTACCGCGAACTCTTCGCCGCCCGCATCGGCTATTTTTACGAAGCCCCTGAAAAAGGCAACCGTGAATTCCTGACCTTGGGGCTGGGCTTGCAGTACAATGTGTTTGGCCTGCACTTTTCCTACCTCGCTCCCCTGGAGCAAAACCACCCGCTGCAAAACACCCTCCGCTTTACCCTTACCTACGACTTCGAATCGGCTGGTAACGAGTAAACGTGCTGCTTCGGTAAATACATGGAGAATGGGCCTTGGTCCGTTCTCCATGTTTTTTTTAGCTGGCAGAGAGAAAAGAGGGAGATACTCTTGTTGGAGAAAGGATGAATGAGGCATATAATGTGTGCTGGGTCGGCATGTCGCGTTGGTAAAACGCCTAATCCGACCTAAGTCAATTCACTCGTCCAGACCCAAAAGAAAGTAAAGCGTAACTTGGACTCGCATACCTTCTGATCCTCGATCCTTGATTCCTGCCCCCTGATCCCTGATCCCTGAAACATGAAACGCTACGGCCTCATCGGTAAGACCTTGTCCCACAGCTTTTCGAAGCGGTATTTCACGGAAAAATTTGCCCAAGCGGGCATCGCTGCCTGCTATGAGCTGTTCGAGCTGGCAAGCATCGCCGAATTTCCGGCTTTGCTCCAGCGCGAACCCCACCTGGCCGGGCTCAACGTGACCATCCCCTACAAAGAAGCCGTGATGCCCTATCTCGACCGCCTCTCCCCGGCGGCGGAGGCAGTCGGTGCGGTCAACACCATTTGCTTCGAAACCGATGGCAGCCTGAGCGGCCACAACACCGATGTGCTGGGTTTTCAGGCTTCGCTGGAGCAGGAACTCCAAGGCCAAGCCCCGCTAACGGCTGCGCTGGTGCTGGGCACCGGAGGGGCGGCCAAAGCGGTGGCCTACGTCTTGCAGCAGCAGCTTGGCGTAGCTGAGGTACAGCTGGTTTCCCGCCATCCGGAGCACCGGGGACAGCTCAGCTATGAGGCCCTGCGTGAGTTGGACCTAAGTGCCTACCCCCTCATCGTCAATACTACCCCTTTAGGCATGTACCCGAAAGTAGACGCGGCACCTGATTTGCCCTATGGCCAATTGGGGCCTCAGCACCTCGTATTTGACCTCGTCTACAACCCGGCAGAGACGCGCTTCATGCGGCGGGCGGCGGAGCAAGGCGCCCGGACTTGCAACGGGTTGGGGATGCTTTACGAACAGGCAGAGCAGGCCTGGCTACTTTGGAACCGGGACAAATAGAGGAGGTTCGGTCCTTGATGATCCCCAATAAATCTGTAATTTGGGTTTGCGGTCAGACGGATAGGCTACCGGGCTATTTTTGCCTTTGGATCTAACCTTCCCGCCCTTAGCGAGTTTTTTGTGTATGGCAAATCGCGCTGTCCCCTTGTATGGCCGGATGACCCTCAGCAGCATCGAACTGCTGATTGCGCGCATGCGCCAGGTAGCCAAATATTTTCCCGATGCCGTAGAGTTCAGCGCCTACCTGACCACCCATCAGGATCAACGCTACTATGGCCTGGATTACGAAGAATTGCAACAGCGCTTTCAGCAACATGCCGGGCAAGTAAAGAGCCTTTCGGCGGCCTGTTCTGGCCCAGAAGGGCGCGGGGTAAATTTTAGCCTCCGGTTTCCTCCTGACAGCAAGACCGGCGAGGGGCAATACGTGATCGTCAGTGAAACCAATTACCAAAACCGGGCTTTCAGCCGTATGCTGCTCGGTACCTGGGAACCCCTTTCGCCGGAAGATGAGACCCGCAGAGAGGCCCTCGCCAACCTGGTCAAAAAACTTCAGCAATACCTGCAATCCCGCTCGATGGTGTATCAGGAGCAGGCCAGGGTCGAGCAGGAAGCCGCCAAAGTCCAGAAAGAGCGCATCGAAATCCGGCAGGAGCGCTTTGCCTTTGACGAACAGGTATCGGTAGGGGTCATTCTGCAATTGCTGACAAACCTGCGTAGCAACTACCTCCGGCGTGCGCCCTTCAACATTCGCCTGGTGAGCACGGATGGAGAATCCTACAGTGACATTGGAGAGCGGGGCTTGCGCCGCTTTTTTGAACTCCGCCGCAAGCTGGTCTGGAAGGTGCTGATGGATGCAGCTACCGAAGAAGGGGACCTGCTGGATATCAGGCTTTATTTTGGAGGGAAAAAACAACGGCAGAACGCAGAGGTAGAAGTCATTTCGCCTTACAGCAACGAAATTGTCACCCTGATTCAGCAGGAGCTGGCTCCCCCGCCTGCTAAAAAAGGAAAACAGGAAACTTTGCCTGAGCATGCGGCCTCGATGGTACACGAGATGTTTCGCTTTGATCAGGAGGAGTTTGCCCTGGACCAGGTGATCCGGCTTATCTCAGCGATTTCGACCAAGTATTTACAAAAAGAAGCGCCCACGGTTTTCCTTTCTACCTTACAAGGGGAGACCTATCCGGCCCTGACCCTGCGGCAGCTGCGCAATGTGTACCAGCAGCACGAGCCGATGGTGAGCTTTCTGCTTTTTGGCATGAACCAAAGCATGACGGGGCAGACCTTCAGCTTGATGTTTCAGTTTGAATCACCGGGCCACGAGCCCTATGGCAGCCTGAGCATGATGTGGGGCGACCACGAAACCCATCAGGTGGTGCGGGCCCTGATCTGGGAGCAGCTATCGCTCAAGCCTTACCGACCCACGGCTCAGACCCCTGCGCCTATCCCCAAGGCCGGGCAAAAGCAGCTCATCGTCAACCCTTTGTTTCAGGAGCGGGATTTTCGGCCCAGACCCTGGACCTGCCTGGTGAGCATGCCCCTGGAAGCTTATTGGTCGGAGAGCCTCTGGGCCCACCTGCAAGAGGTGCTCAAGGTCAATGGCTTTGACAGCCTGAGGGCCGAGGCCCTGTTCAGCGAAAACAACCTCGAAGCTACCTGGACTCAGCTCAACGAGGTGGACCTGATTATTGCCGACCTTACTTACAAGCACCCGGATGTATTTTACAAATTGGGGGTGGCCCACACCTTAGGTAAGCGAATCCTGATCATTTCCCAGCACGCCCGCGATATCCCGAAGGACTTCGAGCAGTTTCCGCTAGTGGTCTACGACAACAACATTCGCGGGCTGGAACTGCTGGCCGAACAGCTGGCCGATTGGGTGCGGCGGTAGCGGGCGCCTCCGGGGATTTTTGGCTTTAGAAGCTGCCTTGGTGCCGCGCTCGACTGGTTTGAAGCTGGGCGCTACTTTCTGACAGAAAAGAAAACCGGCATCCCTCTCAGGCTTCTTAAGCAAATTTTTGTAAATTTACTCTTTCTAATGTGCTTAGCTTGATTGGTCTGTTTGCTCCAGCGTTTCTTCGCTTTTAGTCAGCCAGAAAGGTAGCACGTTTTTTCTGACTCGAAATTATTTTCTCATGCAAATTGCAAAAGACAAAGTAGTCGGCATTCACTACACCCTTCGCTCTAACGAAGGGGAAACCCTCGACAGTTCTCAGGGACGCGATCCTTTGTTCTATATTCATGGCAACGGCCAGCTTGTACCTGGTCTGGAAGAAGCCCTCGAAGGCAAAGATGAGGGGGAAAAGCTGCGCGTGAACGTGCCCCCCGAAAAAGGATACGGCGAATACAACCAAGGCCTGATCCAGACGGTTGCGCGCAGCCAATTCCAGGAAGACATGGACATTCAGCCGGGCATGCAGTTTCAGGCCCAAAGCCAGGCTGGGCCTATCGTGGTCACGGTCAAAGAAATAAAAGATGACCAGGTAACCATCGATGGCAACCATTTACTCGCTGGTAAGGTCCTCGATTTTGAGATCGAGGTGACCAAGGTGCGGGAAGCTACCACGGATGAGATGGCCCATGGTCATGTCCACGGCCCCGATGGTGAGGCTACTCACTAATCCCTGATTTTCTCAAAAAAAACGCGCAGACCCGCTCCGGCAGGTTTGCGCGTTTTCAATTGGTACGAGCCCATGTTTAGTAACAGTCGAAAAATAACCTCCCTTTTTCCATTTTAGGCAAAGAAATACAAAATACTGGTTATCAGCTTTTTACTTAGCGCCTTTGTGTGAAACAAAAAGGGAAAATTATTCTTTGAGCCTTACTTACTCGAACAAATCAGAGCTGAGGTAGCGGTCTCCCCGG
>CAZIVQ010000078.1:0-9432 GCA_964542415.1 uncultured Bacteroidia bacterium
GGTGCGGATGTAGGGGGCGGCGTTGTAGGCGACGGTGATGAGCGAGAAACGCAAGAGATGAGAAAATAGAGATGAGAGATGAGAGATGAGAAAATAGAGATGAGATGAAGGAGCACTGCTTCGAAATCTAGAGAGGGGAGGACGAACATCGCTATCCCCGTTCTCGAAGCTGCTTGGTGAAGGCGTAAAGCATTTTTTGCAGTTCATGCAGAGCGGCTGCCATCTCAGCAAAATCACTTTCTGAGAGCAAGTCGTTCCTGACAGCAATGAGCAGTTGAGTTTCCAACTCAAAGGCGGAGCCATAGGCTATCTGCAGGTGGCGAATGAACGTTTTGCCGGTGTTGAAAGCGCTGCCTTCAGCGATATTTGAAGGGATAGAGACGCTACAACGGCGCATCTGCGATACCAGCCCAAACCGTTCCTCTTCTGGAAAGTGCTTGGTCAACTGGTAACAGCGGTCGACCAAATCCATTCCTTTTTGCCAGATCTTCAGCGACCGGAAGTTGTGGGCCTGGTAAATGGGTTCCATGGTAGGTATGGCTTTTCCGAACAATATGGGAAAAAGCCTGCTTTTCCCCAGAATCCCCGTCTTTTCTCTTTTCTCTTTTCTCTTTTCTCTTTTCTCTAAAAATATACCCTCTCCACCCCCTCCATATACTTCGACATCTTGTCCATGCGGAAGGGAAAATGGCGGGTGATGTCCCGCGCGTCCACGTCGCGGTCGGCGGGGTATTTGATCTCCATGATAAGGGCGTCGCTGAGGTGCTGCTGCAGGACGTAGCCGCTGGGGTCGGGGCTGGGGAAGTAGGCGAGTTCGGTGTCGATGGTGAGGCGGAATTGCCCGTCGAGGGAGAGGTAGTAGCAGCGGCGGTAGCGGTTGCGCAGGGCAGGGGTGAGTTCGCCGGTGAGCAGGCGCAGCGTGGGCGGGAGCTTCTGGGTGGCAAGGAAGGTTTGCAGGTCCCCGGGCGTCTGGAGCAAGCCCGGTTCGAAGCCCTTGAGCTTATAGCTCTCTTTGGTGCCGAGGTGGGCGTTTTTGATCTTGATTTCGAGCTTGGCCTTCTGGTGGCGGCCATCGTACCAGCGGATGCGGTACTTGCGCCGCTGCATGATGCCCCGCAGGTGGTCGCGGTACAGCCGCAGGTCCGCCGTGTCGAGGTAGAGGTTGTGGATCACCCGGTCGGGATGGGCCACCCGAAAGCCCGCTGGATGCAGCCGCACCCACATCTCGAGCTCGGCGAGGCTGGACTGGCGCAGCACGAATTTGCGTTCGTAGCGGGGGATATGCATTTGGGAGAGATGAGGGATGAGGGATGAGAGATGAGAGATGAGAGGTGAGATTGGGCGATAAGCGACTGAGCGACAGGCGACAGGACGACCTGCGATTGAGAGACAAGCGACCAAGCGTAGCCCCCTATTTCCTCTTTGCCGCTATTCACGCCCCCTTTTTGCTCTCTTAACTTCTTGACCCTTTGACTTTTTGCCATTTTGACATTTTCACTTCTTCACTTCTTCACTTCTTCCCCTCTTCACCTCTTCACCTCCCTCTCCCGCACCACCTCCGCGGGCACGCCCTGGTAGACCTGCCAGGCTTCGAGGTCCTTGGTGGCGACGGAGCCGACCGAGAGAATGGCGTGTGAGCCCACGGTCACGCCGGGACAGACCGTGGCCTGGGCCCCGATCCAACTGCCGTTTTCGAGGGTGATGGGGCCGAGCATGAGGTCGAAGGCCGGGGACTTATAGTTGTGGTTGCCGGTGAGCAACATGCAGCCCTGCGACAGACAGACGTGGTCGCCGAGGCGGACATCGGCGAGGTTGTCGATCCAGGCGCGCTCGCCGATCCAGCAGTGGTCCCCCACCCACAATCGCCAGGGGTACTTGATGTTGACCCCGGGTTTGATGATCACCCCTTGGCCTATTTTCGCCCCAAACGCCCGCAACAGGGCTACTTTCAGCCCCACCAAAGGGTTGAGGGGATTGATGAAAAACAGCGCATTGACCAGGTACCAAAGCAGCCGCTTGAAGGCGCTGCCTCCGGGTTGGTACCAGCGGTTATCGAAAGTAGAAAGATCGGTTTGCGCAGGCATAGGCGGCGGGAAAGTAGATGAGGGAGGGAAAGATAAGCAGAATTGAGGGATTGAGGAAAGGAGAACGGGTATTCGCTTAGCCTCCAGCCCCTCACAAACCAAAAGCCCCGGCAACTTCCGTCACCAGGGGCTTTCCTTTTTACTTAACTTTTGGGCTCCTGCTACCTTGGCCAAGCAGGCCAAACATTGAGGATTGGCTACCCCACAGAAGGTCATTTTTTTCTTGCTTGCCCAGCAAGCAGCCCTACCGGGTTATCGGATCAGGGTAATGCTCCCCGAGCGGCGAAATACCCGGCCCCGATGGTCCTTGCCTTCGAGATGGTACAAATACACCCCTTCTGGCAAGGCCTGCCCGTTGAGGTGGTTTCCATTCCAGCGAAAACGCGGCTCTTGGGTTTGGTAGACTTCTTGTCCCCAGCGGTTGAACACCCGGAAGGTAAAATCCTCCACCAAGCGGGTCTCCAGGTAATAAAAATCGTTTTCTCCGTCGCCATTGGGCGTAAAAGCCGTGGGAATGAAGGCCTCAATGATCTCTTTCACCTCGATCACCTGATAGAGGTTCAGCACGCAGCCGTTTACGCTCACCACTTCCACCGTCACGTGGTAGACCCCGGGCCATTCAAACTGATGGACAGGGGTAGGCGCTTCGGAACGTTGCCCATCGTCGAAATCCCAGGCGTAGCTAGCGGCCTCGATATTGCCGACGACCCCTAGCTCTACCACCGCGGTAGGAACCTCCAGCAAGGTATCACTGGCCAGGATTTCTCCTTGGGAAGCCGGAAACACGCCCGCAGCCACCGATACCCGTTCACTGCGGCATTGGTTCTCAGAAACCGCCTCCACATAGTAGCGCTGGTCAAAAGCCAGCGAAGGAGTGGTGTAGCTGAACCCCCGGTGAAAATCACGGTCCGTGACCAGGTCGGCGAACCACTCCACCCGCTGAGCCGT
The DNA here is from genome assembly GCA_964542415.1 of uncultured Bacteroidia bacterium. Classification (GTDB taxonomy): domain Bacteria; phylum Bacteroidota; class Bacteroidia; order J057; family J057; genus CAZIVQ01. The sequence continues at coordinate 3,033 of CAZIVQ010000078.1, forward strand.
GGAAGCGGCCATCAGCAAGGCAGGCTGCCCAAAACAAACGGTATCGCTCATCGTCTCGGGCGGGGCGGGGTTGGGAAAAATTTCCAGCATACGCTCCCGGTCGCTTACACAGCCGGCACTGGAAACCACGGTCAGGCTGACCGGATAGGTACCCGCCCGGGCGTAGCGATAGGCCACTTCGGGCAGGCTCCCGGCTTCACGCCCATCCCCGAAGCTCCAGGTCCATTGGCTGATCGAGTCGCCGGTGGGAAAGTCTTGCAGGGTGCTGTTATTTACAAATAGGGCAGAATCGCTTTCGCAAACCGGCTGCACGGAGAAGCGGGCTTCCGGGCGGGGATGCACCGTCAAGGCAGTCGTCGCGCTGTCGCGGCAGCCTTCTTTGGTCACGACGATCATTTGCACCGGAAAAATGCCTGGCTGCCCGTAGGTGTAGGCGGGGGTTGCCTGATCGGATTGGTTGCCATCGCCAAAGCGCCAGCGCGTCTGCTCGATAACTCCCGGCAGCGGCACCGTAGCCAGGTTGGTAAAGGTGGCTACTTCCTGGTCGCAGAGGTCTGCCACCGTGAAATCCGCCTGTGGCAGCGGAAAAATTTCTACTTCGCGGCTCACCGTATCGGTACAGCCCTGGTCAGTCTGGACCACGAGCGAGACGGCATAGGTGCCGAAGCTGGGAAACAAATTGACCGGTTCCTGCTGCGCCGATACTTGCCCCGGCACCCCAAAATTCCATGCGTAATTCAGCGAGGGCCGGTTGGTGAAACTGTTGTCTTGAAACACCACGGCCTCATCTTCGCACACGCTTTCGAAGGCAAAATCTGCGGTCGGTTGCTCAAATACTTCGATCGACTCCGCAAGGGTGTCCCGGCAGCCCTCGGCGGTCACGCTGATCAATTGCAGCGGGTAGGTCCCCTCGTTGAGGTAGACATAGGCCGGGTTCTCGTCGGTGCTGCTGTTGCCATCACCGAAGCGCCACTCGTAGCCCACGATTTGCCCGCCCGTGCCAATGGTGCTGAGGTTATTGAAGGGGGTAGGATTGCCTTCGCAGACCGCCTGGTAAGCGAAATCGAGCTCAGCTTGGGGAAATACCTCCACGGGCACGGTCGCGTTATTTTCGCAGCCATTGTCATCGACGATGAGCAAAGCCACCTGCCGGTTGCCGGGGGTGGCGTAGCTGTGGGTAGGACTGACCTGGTTGCTGGTGTTGCCATCGCCAAAATCCCAGGTGTAGCTGTTCACCGCTGCCGAGCCGGTATAGGCAAAAGTAAAGGCATTGTTACTCAAACACTGGGCGGTCTGGTCTTCGATGCCCATCACCGGCAAGGCATTTACCAAGATGGTTTCACATACGAGCCCCGATATACAGCCATTCTCTTCTACCACCAGGCACACATTTTTGGGACCGGGTACAATCCAATCCACCACGTAGGGCCCCGGGCCGTTGCCACTCAGCACCATGCCCCCGTCGAAATCCCAGGTGTAGGTCGCTCCCGGAGAAGCGGTACCGGTGTAGGAAAAGGTCGCCTGCGACCCGGCACAGACATCGGTGGGCGCAGAAAAAGTGGCCGAGGGCACAGACAGCACCGATACCGGCGCAGAAAAGGGCTGGCTGACACAGCCAAACTGGTCGACGGTCAAGCTGGGGTTGGCCAAGGTGGGGTTGGGCCAGTTGACCGTATAGGGGCCCGAGCCGCTCCCATTGACCACGGTTCCGCCATCAAAGTCCCAGGAAAAGTTGGCCCCGGTCAGGCTGCTGCCGGTATAGGTCAGCACGCTGCTTCCATCGGTGCAGATGGTACCGGGGGTGGTGGTAAAGTCTGCGGTAGGCTCAGGGATGACTTCGACCGTAAAAGCCCCGCCCGAAGAACAGCCGGTAGCTCCATCCGTAGCCGTCAGGCTGTAAGTGGTGGTCGCCGCTGGCGTTACAGTCAAACTGTTTCCGGTAGCATTGCCGGGAGTCCAGCTGTAGGTGAGGCCCGGTTGGACCGGGGTACTGAGGGTGGTGCTGCTCCCGGCACAGAGGGTGTCGTTGGTGGCAAGGATGCTGATGGAGGGCACCACGATGGTGAACGTATCGACCAGCGGAATGCCCACGTTGTCACAGTTGTCTTCTACCTGCCCGTTGAAATTGAGGACATACTGCCCGGAGGTGGTGATGGGGGGAGAAAGGGTCAGGGTGAATTCATCTTCGAAAGTGCCATTGACACAGTTCTGTCCGATCTGACTCAAAACATTGTGGGTGGTGGTGCCAGCCAGATTGGTTATGACGAAGTCCCCGGGCTGTACGGTCGAGCATTTCACGTTTTCGGTAAAGGTAACCACGATGTTCTGCTGGCAATCTTCGGCATAGACATCAATCTCCGGCGGCACATTGTCGGTAATGGTAGCGGTAGAAGGGCTCAGGTCGAGCGAGTAGCCATTGTTCGAGGAGGTAAAGTTGCTGACGTTGACCACGTAGGTCTCTCCCGCCTGCACGGGGATGCACGGCTCATTCTGCGCGCTACAGGGACCGGTAGTGTTGCCATTGGGGCCAGTGACGCCCCCGCAGCCTACGTTGGGGGCGTAATCACAGCTTACCTCCAGGGCGGGATTGGTCGCGATGTCGCTGCAAGAGGCATTGGTGAGGTTATAGACAGCCCAGTCGTAGTCGTCGGTGCCTACTACCGGGGTGACAGAAAAGCACAGCTGCCCGGTGGTCTGGACCGTGATGATGTACCAGGCACTGTTTCGCTCCCCGGTGTTGAGGCAACTGAAAGCCGGGTTGATCTCATTGCCATTCAGCCCTTCCCCGATGTAGGAGTTGCCTTGCTGGAAAAAATCCTGGCAGACCGGGATGGCTCCAAAACAGTCTTGTTCTGGCTGGTTGGGAGGCAATTGGGCGAAGAGGCGGGTAGCGGCCAGGGAGAGAAAAGCGATGGAGAGGAAAAGACGTAGAAAAGCGCTCATGTTTGACATGCTGATTTGGGGATAATCGGCGAACTTTCTTACCTGGTTCAAGGTGGTAATGGGGCGCGGGTGAGGACGAAAGATAGCGCTTTTTGCTGGCATTCGCGACTGAGGCCCAACAAAAATGACATTTCCCGCTGCTTCCCAACTTAGTTCGAATGACGAAATTTAAGAAAAAATGTGCCTTCTCCCTAAAAATCTAACATGATAACGCGGCCTTTCTGCCCGAATTGTCTCTCTGGCAGGGTCAGTGGAATTTTGATTTATGGAATTTCCATTCCCTATTTCACCTCGCTCCTTGAACCCAAATCGCCCGCGACTGGCATGACCAATCGCGGGCGAACAGGCAGAGCCAGGGCAAGCTGCTTAATCGAAAGCTTGAGGATTGAGGCTAAAGTGATCCCCTTTGGCGGTAGGTTGAATGGTGAGCAGGCCGGCCCGCACCATCAGGATGAGCTTGAGGGAAGCTTGCCGACGGCTGGTCTGAAGCAGGTGCTGCGTGCCGGAGAGGGTAATGTGGGGATGCTGCTCCAGGTGGCGGAGCAGGGTGCGCTCCGGCTCCCCAAACCGCAGGGACACCCCTTGCTCTTCCCCTTGCAAGCGCAGGAGGCGCACCATCTCCCGGCTGGCCTGCACGCTCATGTCGGCCACCCGCACATAGACGCGCCGGGCCTCGCCTTCGCGCACGTACAGCGGCTTCTGCAGGCTCTCTCTGATGCGGTACGACAGCACTTCCCGCCGGGCACTGACCGGGATCCGCTGCATTTCATAGCGCAAGCCCGGGCCTACCTCAGCGGCCAAAAAGCGGCTGATGACATAGTGCTCACCCTCGGGGTTTTTGCTGCCATATAAGGTGCCGTCGTCGTCTACCCCTACCAGCAAGTTGCCCCCGGCGGTATTGGCAAAGGCGACAAACTCCCGGGCGATCTTTTCGGGATGGCGGGCCTTGCGCTTAAATTCGAGCTGGGAGCCTTCCCCCTGGAGCACGAGACGGCGGAGAGATTGGAGGTCCATGGTGGAGAACGGGAAGCGGTACCGGCCAAGGCCGGACCTGGGTCAAGGGGGAAATTAAGCTTGCAGGAGGGAAAATGTCAAACGCAGCGGCCGGGCCCGAGGTTTCAGGCCGCCCCAGGCTGTTCTCCCTGCGGGGTACAACTTGCTCGCACGGATCAAATCCGCGCGAGACATGAGCAGCGAGGGGGTTCAACCCCTTGATGCTCAGGGCAAAGCTCCCAGGGGAACACCCAAAGGCCGCTCCTTTACCCTATCTGAAACCAGCTTTTCCCGTACAGCCGATATATGCATCCATTCTTCGCTCCCCCTCTCCTGCGCCTGCTGCTCAGCTGCCTGCTAGGCCTGGCCTTTTGGCCCCTTCACGCCCAGTCCACCGTCGATCCCTATGGGGACGAAGACGGTGATGGGGTGGTAAACAAATATGATCTTTGCCGGGATACCCCTGGCCCGCCCGAACGCAGCGGCTGCCCCGAGCCCGACCCTGAGGCGGAACTCAAGCGCCCCTACAATGCCGGGGAGTATGCCCGATTCTTGCCCAATGCCGATCCCGACTTTGACGGGGTCCCCAACGAGCAGGACCGCTGCCCGGAAACCCCGGGCCCGCCTGAACGCGAGGGCTGCCCGGCTTCTGACCCGCGCTTGTTGCCTGAGCCCATGCTGCGTAACCTGGCCCCCCAAGGCATTGACTTTGCCCAGCTGGCTTTTCAGCCCGGGCGGAGCGCGATCAGTAGTGAAGCCTTTCGCCGCCTGAGCCGCCTGCATGGCTACCTGCGCCAACACCCTTTTTTGCGCCTGGAAATCGTCTATGCCGATGGCGGTAGAGAAGGTAGCCTGAACCGGACCCGGGCCCGGGCGGTCGAGGACTACCTGCAGCGGCAGGGCCTGCCCGCCGAGCGCGTGCGCGTGGTGCCCCAAGATGCCCGTTCTCCCCTATTCGATCCTTCTGCTCTGCTGCTGCGGCTGTTCGACTATCCCCAGAAGTGAAAAAAAATTTGTTCTTTTGCCAGTCCTTTTATACCAACCTCCATTCAAGGCAGTCCAGAGGGGGCTACCTTGATTCACTTCCTTTCTGCCCGCATGATGTGCCTAAGAAGTTCTCTGTTGCTGGCCGGGCTGTTCCTGCTTAACCTGTCAGCCTGCCGTGCCACCTCCGTTCCTTCTAGCAAGCCGGAGAGCAAGCGCCCCAAAAACATCGTTTTGATGATTGGCGATGGCATGGGTATTTCCCAGATCACGGCGGGCATGTATAGCAACAACAATTGGCTAAACCTGGAGCGAATCCGCCATATCGGCCTGGTAAAAACCACCTCCTCCGATGACCTGATTACCGACTCGGCGGCGGGGGCGACGGCCATTGCCACGGGCACCAAGACCTACAATGGCGCCATTGGGGTAGGGCCTGACTCCCTGCCGCGCCCTACCATCCTCGAAATCGCTGAGGCTGGAGGCATGGCTACGGGCATGGTCGCTACCTCAGAGATCGTCCACGCCACCCCGGCCTGCTTTGTCGCTCATCAGTACAACCGGCGCATGTACGAAGAGATCGCCGCCGATATGCTCAAGATCGAGATCGATTTGTTCATTGGCGGGGGCTTGGACTACTTCCTGCGCCGCCGTGACCAGCGCGACCTGGTCTCCGAATTGCGGGAGCGCAATTACCGCATTCTCAATTCTCATACTCCTTTTGAAGATGTGCGCATCGTTCCGGGCCAGAACCTGGCCTACTTTACCGCCACAGACCGCCCCGACCGGAAAGCGAAAGGCCGGGATTACCTGCCTGAAGCGGTTGCTTTTGCCACCGATTTTCTCCACGAGCGTAGCAAAAAAGGTTTTTTTCTCATGATTGAAGGCTCCCAAATCGACTGGGGCGGCCACGCCAACAATGCCGACTATGTGATCTCGGAAATGCTCGACTTCGATGCCGCAATCGGGCGGGTGCTGGATTTTGCTGATGAAAGCGGCGAGACCCTGGTGATCGTTACGGCCGACCACGAAACCGGCGGGCTGGGCATCAATCGGGGCTCGGAAATGGGGGAACTGAAGACAGCCTTCACCAGCGGAGGCCATACCGGGGCCATGGTCCCGATCTTTGCCTATGGCCCCGGGGCAGAGGCCTTCACTGGGATCATGGATAATGTAGAAATCTTTCACCGGATGATCGCGGTCCTGGGCCTGAAAAAGGCCTACGAGAACCAGCAAAAAAATCCTTAGTAAAGGAGAGAAAATAAGCCGCACCAGCAGGCAGCTATTTTTCGATGAATCAAGGAATAAAACCGAAGGATAGTGGACTATCTGAGGGCTTTATGACGCTGAGGCATCGGAAAAGAGCAAGTGATGGAACAGGTTATTTTTGATCCTTTACTAAGTAACAGTCGAAAAATAACCTCTCTTTTTCCATTTTAGGCAAAGACATACAACCCCGTGTTTATCAACTTTTTACTTA
>CAZIVQ010000079.1:0-9406 GCA_964542415.1 uncultured Bacteroidia bacterium
GGGCGCGAGGGTGCCATCGTCGCGGATGTCACCGGCCGCCGCGCCGCGGGCCGAGTAGATGCGAAAACGCAGCGAATCCCCCTGCCAGGCAATTTTTTCGCGCCCAGGTCCGTCACAAGCGGTCAGGCCCCAGCTGTTTTCGCCGTAGCCCACAAATTGCTGCGGGTTCTGGATGCAGTAGGCCCGGTTGGCCAGGGTGGCCCGGCGGGAGTTTTCAAAGTAGTCGATGCCTTTCTCCCGCATGTATTCGTCCTGAATACCGCGAAAATCGAGGTACACATGGCTGTACTGATGGCCAAAGAGTGGAGCAAAGTTCACGTGTTCTTGCCCTTGAAAGGTCTCCCAGCCATAGCCTGCGGTCCAGTGATCCCAGCTTTCCGCCGGGATAGGGTGGGTGGGCGAGCCCATGGCCAGCACCAGCAGGATCATGGCCTCGTTGTAGCCTTGCCAGCGGGCCGGGATATAGCCCCGTTCCGGGCGCCAGCCCATTGAGAGCAAGCCATCATCCATCAGGAACCAATCCCATTCTACCCGCTTGTAAAGTTGGTCGGCCAAGCGGCGGATGTCTTCTTCTACCGGGTCATCGGCATCAAAATAGCTCATCACCGAAAGCACCCCGGCCATCAGCAGCCCGGTGTCAATGGTCGATAGCTCCACGTCTTTGAATCGGGTGGCTGCTTCGTAAGTGAGAAAGTGGTAGAAAAAGCCTTTGTGACCGATCACCCCAGACTCTGCCGGGCCTTGGGGCCGGGTCCACAGGGCTTGTAAGGTCATTCTTACCCGTTCAGCGGCTTTCGCCCGGCTGACATAGCCACGCTCTATCCCCACCAGATAACTAGTGAGCCCAAAGCCGGTAGCCGCGATGCTGCTAAAGGTATGGGTCGGGTAGCGATCAGGGACTTGTCCATAGGTACTGTCTGCCAATTCCCAAAAGTATAGGAAGGTGCGCCGTTGCAACTCATCCAAGCTGAAAGGAGGCAACTCTGCCACCCCGACAGGCGGGTCCGCAGTTGATTGTTCTGCCCGCGGCTGGCAAGCCGACCAGCAAAGGGCGGCGATCAGCAGCAGGGAGCGTACAAATCTGTTCATCTGGACAGGATTGAGTAATAGGAAAGGGTCCAGCCAGCTATTGTCTTGCTGGGAGGAAAAGGGGCCGGACGCGCAGGGCGTCCGGCCTTTAACCAAACATCTACTACCTATTCTTTCACAAACTTCTTCGAGATGCTACGGCCGTCGCGGTCATAGCCGGTCAGGATGTAGATCCCCGCGTTCAGCTCGGTAATGTCGAGGGTCAAGTTTTGCTTGCGGTTCAGGTCGAGGCGACGTAGCTCTTGGCCCATCAGGTTGAAAAGGCGCAGCTGGCTCAGCTCCTGGAGGTTGTCCAGGTGCAGCTGGGTGCTGGCCGGATTGGGATAGGCCCGGAAGGCCTGCAGCTGTGGTTGCTCATTGCTCGTCTGGGTCGCGCAGGTGGCGTCAGCGATGATGATGTCGTCGAAGTAAATCGTGCGCTGGGTAGCTGGGGTTTCGCCGAAGCCCAGGATCAGGGTAAGGCGATTGTGCAGCGCGTCGTCTGCAATGGGACCAGAAAAGTCGAAGGTCAGCTCCTGCCACATGCCGGCATCGGTGTAATCGGCGATAATGTCGCCTGAGGCCGGGGTGCCATCGCGGCCTTGCTCCAGCTTCATCACCATCTGGGTCGCATCTGGGCTCCAGACCTTCATGCGGATGGTCTTGTTGTCGTTGGGCAAAGAGATGGGCGCGCCCAGGTCCCGGGTAAACATCCCGGCGAAGGTTTCACCATCAGGAAATTCTTCAAACACCCCTACGCTGTCGCTGGTGTTGACGCCGGTTTTGTCGGGGTTTTCGATGACCATGAACTCGGTGTCGTCACCGGCTCCGTTGGCAAAGTAGCCCCAGTCTTTGTAGCTGAAGATCGGGTTGTCAAAGTTCAGAATACAACCGGTGAAGGGCGAGCGAGACCAACGCAGGTCATCGATGTAGTAGATATCTTCCTGAGCAGGCGTTACCCCGGCGTTGAAGAAAATCGCCAGCTTGGTGTGGTCTTCCTCCGCTTGGTCGCTGAAGTCTGCGGTGTACTCAATCCATTCGCTCGTAGTGGTCACATCCACGAAGATTTCTACCGCTGGCGAAGTGCCGCCTTCCAGTTTGAAGAGCATCTGTCCGGTGACCGGGGCCCAGATCTTCATTTTGAACTGGTTGAAAGTAGACAGGTCAATGGAAGCGCCATAGTCAACGACCAAGGCGGAAAATTGGTCCAGCACATCGGTGTATTCTCCTACCAGCGTGCTATTGTTGACGGAGGTAGGATCGGGGTTGTTGATCACTTCCAGGCGATCTTCCCCGGCGGTGTAGGTAGCATTGCGCTGGCATTCGAAGTTGTCCACGATGTTGGGCTCCGGTATGACGCCTTCGCAAGGGTCGACCGTGCTGGAACCGATGCCGAGGTTGTCGAAATAATAGGTCCCCGAAACCGCCGCGCCGGCATCGAACAGGATCTGTACCGCGTCAAAGTCGGTGATGTTGTTGAATTCGGAGAAATCAAACGACACTGTTTCCCAAGCTTGGGTACCCGAAAAAGAAGCGGTTTTTTCCTTGTTGCCCTGGGTGGGGCTGTTCAACTGCATGGTCATCTCCGTGGCCCCGGCCGGTGGCCACACCTGGATGTTGACCTGAGCGAAAGTCGACAAGTCAATGCCCCCTGGCACAAAAGCGGTAAGGGTACTAAAGTTGGAAGAGCCTTTGGTGTACTCCCCCACGTTGGCACTGGTATTGGCCCCACTCTGGTCGGGGTTGGTGATCACGCTGAAGTTACCGTGTACCGCCGAGTTATTGTTGAGGGGTTCCCAGGTGAGCTTGGTGGGCTCAAAGTCTTCGAAAATTTCTCCGGACGGTGCCTCTACCCGCTGGATGTCGTCGATGTAGTAAACATCCCCCGAATCGGCCAGCACCCCGTCATTGAAGAAAATAGCGATTTTTTCGTGTTGAGCCGCAGCTTGAGCGCTGAAGTTGGCTTCGTATTCCACCCATTGATTGGTGGTGGTCACATCCACAAAAATCTCAGCCGCAGGAGAAACGCCTCCTTCGAGCTTAAACAAAATCTGGCCGGTTTTGGGCGACCATACCTTGGCTTTGATCAGGTGGCGGGTGCTCAGGTCGATGGGGCTGTTGTAGTCGACCACCAAGGCTGACCATTGGTCGATCGGATCTGTGTACTCACCCACGCTGGCGCTGGTATTGATGCCCGACTGGTCAGGGTTAGGAATGGCTTCGATGCGGTTGTAACCGGAGGCATAGCTGGCGTTCCGCTGGCATTCGAAGTCGTCGATGATGGTAGGATCCGCCACCGTACCGGCACAGGGGCCTTCCGGCTCCGCCCGCACGTTGTCGAACAGGTAAGTGTCGCCGCTGCTGGTGACGCCCGGATCAAAAAAGATGATGATCTTGTCCAGATCGGTCAAGCCAGCGGCCCCGCTGAAATCAAAGGTGTAGTCCACCCAAGCGTTGATCACGGCGATGTTTTTGGTCGCCTCAATCGCGCCGCTGGGGCCTTCAAGCTTGAGCAGCACGCGGGTATCCACCGGGGCATTGATCATCAGGTGAAATTCATTGTTCACCGACAAATCCATGGGGCTTGGCAGCTGGGCAATAAAAAGACTGAAGGAGTGCGAGTCCGATTTGGTGTACACCCCCACGCTGTCGCTGGGGTTGATCCCGGTCTTGTCAGGGTTTTCGGCTACCCCATCATAGGAGCCGTTTCCGGCGGTCCAGGGCAAGGTGGCCCCACTTTCGAAATTTTCATAGACAACCTGTGCCTGGCTCCAGCCAGCAAAACAGACCATCGCTAACAATGTACAAAACAGCTTTCTCATGGTAGTAGTCATTTGAGGTTAAGTAAGAGAAGGTTTTTGGTAAACAAGCTACCTATCCACCGCAAAGGATGCCAAGGTGAGGCGAAGGGCGCAGAGAAGAAGTTCGCTTCGAAGGTCGCGGCCTTCCTGCTGCTTTTCTTTAGTCGCTACCTCGTTTTCAGCCATTTGCGGGTTTCGGTTTTTTCGTTGCATTCGAGTTGGAGGAGATAAAGCCCTGTGGGCAGGTTTTCTGGCAGCAGCCAATGTTGCGGGCCCGCAGGGAACTTTTCCGTGGGCTGCAATTCTGCGAGGTTTCTGCCCGCCAGGTCACGCAAGCGCAAGCTCAATTGCCCGGCTTGTTCCAGGACCACCTCTATCCGGTCGGGACCTGCCGGGCGATGCTGCACCTGCCAGCTGAGCTCAGCTGCCAAGGGCCGGTCTCTCCCTACGGTGGTCGAGTCGGCCACAAAGCCCGCCCGGCTCAGGCCGGTCCCTATTTCAGGGTTAGCCATAAATTGATCCCACAGCAAGCCCGTCCGGTGGTTTTCGATCATCAGCACGATCGGCCCCTGGTCGATGGCCAGGTAGGAGGAAGCGAACCAGTTCTCATCTAAATTGAAGGCATCGTAAAATCCCATCGGCCCCCAAAGATCCGCCCCCAAGTCCCGGTAAAAATGTTTCAAAGCTTGCATGCTCTCCCGGGGGGTGTAAGGCATGGAAGCCAGCGCCGCCGTGGGGGTGACGGTGCCATTGTCGCGTGATCCCCCCGGCTCATGGGCCAGGTATCCAAAAGGATTGTCACTTGCGGTCAGTCCCCAGCTCTCGATGCTGTAGCCCGCGTGGCCTTGGGGGTTTTCGATGGCGTATTCGCGGTGAATGAGGGCGTGGTGTTTGTTGCGGAGAAAATAATTGGCGTAGGCGTCGCGCACATAGCGGGGGTCGAAGCCCAGGTAGCTGTAGTGAGCAAAAAAGAGCGGTCCGCCATAGTCCGGTCCACAAAATATCGGATAACCGTAAAAGCTGCGGTTATTGATATAATTGCCGCCGGCCCAGCCATTATCATACAAACTGGCGGGAATGGCTTCGGTGGGCGAAGAAAGAGCCAGCAGGTACACAATCTGGGTCTCGTTGAACCCGCGGAGGGGCAGGTTGATGGCCCATTGGAAATTGGGAGACCAGTGCCAATAGAGCACTTGTTGGGTGAGCTTGCGGAACCAGTTCCACTCTACCGCTTCCCAAAGCGCCGTGATGTCGTCGTGTAGCTCCGCCTCGGCGGGATCACTGCCGTCGAAGTATTCGCGCACCGTCAGCAGCCCCTGAATCATGAAAGCCGTTTCCACCAAGTCCGCCCCGTCGTCTTGGGCGCTGAAGGGAATGGTTTGCCCGGTGTTGCCGTTCATCCAATGCGGCCAGACCCCGTGAAAGCGATCGGCATTTTCTAGAAAGTCTACGATTTGTTGCAGGCGGGCCAACCCCTGCGCTTCAGTAATCCAGCCGCGTTCGATGCCGACCAGGATGGTCATCACCCCGAAGCCCGAGCCACCGATGGTCACGGTATTGTTGGAAGTGTTGCGCTCGCGGGCGAGGCCGGAAACCGGGTGGGCAAATTCCCAGAAATAGCGAAAGGTCGCTTCCTGCACCATGTCCATCAGCTCCTCGTCGCTCATGTCGAAGGTCTGGGTGCTCACCGGTGCGGTTTGTGGCGACTCGCTGATGCCGTCGGTGGCGGCGAGGCGGTATTGCAGGGACAAATTTCGCCCCAAGCCGCCGACCCAATCGACAAACAAGGTGTCATCGGCGCTCACCTGGCGTACCAGCGAAAAATTCTGCCCCCCATCGGTGGAGCGATAGACATGGTAGCCGGAGTGGGCATTGCCAGGCAGGGCCTGCCACCGCAGCTCGACATGGGAGTCGAACCCACGGGCTTGCAAGCCTTGAGGCATAGCCGGCGGCGTGCTGTTGGCAGAATAGGTTTTTACCTCATCGAGATACAAGGTGTGGGCTGTACCATCCGCCGCGCCTTGGCCAAAAATGATGGCCTTGACTTGAGAAAAGTCGATGTTGGTTTGATTCGGGTCATTGAAGAAAAGGCTCAACGGCACCGCTACCTTGACCCAGGTCTGAGCGGGCAGGTCGTCGACGTAGGGGGAGAGGTCGTATTGATTGGATTTGGTGTTGCCAGGCGCGCCCTCCATGAAGAGGCGGGGGAAGTTGGCTTCGACCAGCCCATTCTCGCTATAAGCCCAGAAGACCAGGCTGTCGTCTTGGGAGATATTGAGGAAGGGAAAACCGGGAGCAATTACCAGGGCCGACCAGCCGCCGCCGGACTGAGAAGTCCAGCTGAGGTTGAGGCTGTTGCTGCCTTGGTAAACGGGGTTGGTGCTGGTGAGCAATTTGTCACCGGAGGGGCCGCCACGGAGCAGGCTGCTACCCCCATTGACAAAGCCCAGACCGGTATCGTAATAACCGGCCTGATCGCTGTCCTGGAAAAAATAAGTGGCTTGCCCCAGCAGCTGAGTTCCCACCAACCAACAGAGCAATCCTATACAAGCTATGCGTAAATTTCTGATCATAAGCAGCAGTAGTGAGGCGAACATCGTCTTGGCGATATTTCGCAAGATGAAAGAATGGAAAAATCCCGGCTAAAGCCAAAATTTCTACCTCACCATAACTACGCCAATGACAAAAATCAACCTCACTACGGCTACGCCATTCCAGTATAATTTATTGATTATCAGTATTTTTAATCATTTCTTCACCCAACCAACACCTCATCACCACCTCAACCCCCTCCAAATGGCGCCTTCGTCCGGCGCCATTCATTATTAGGCGGTTTTTACCCCGGATTTCTCTCAATACTGCATCAGCAGCTCCACCAGGTTTTCCTCTGATTCCAGCCCCAACTTCTTGCGTAAGCGGTAACGCTTGTTCTCCACCCCGCGCAGGGAGATGTTGAGCAGGGGGGCAATTTCTTTGGAGGCGAGGTTCATACGCAGGTAGGCAGCCAGGCGCAGATCGCCGGGGGTAAGGTCAGGAAAGTCCACCTTCAGCTGCTTGAAGAAGGCCTCATGCACCCGGTTAAAATGCGTCTCGAACGTCTCCCAATCGTGCTCGCTCGCCAGGTGGTCGTCGATGCGGGCAAGCAATTGGCGGTAGTCCTCGGCCGGAAAGCCGTGACCCGCCCGGGCGCGTACCCGTTGCAGGTCCTCCTTCAGTTGCTGGAGGATTTCGTTTTTGCGCACAAGGTTCATGGTAGAGGTAGCCAGCTCGCGGTTCTTGTTGTCGACGTCCTGCCGCAGTTGCTCGTTGCGGGCTAACATGCGCTGCCGGTTGATCTCGCGCTGCTTTTCGATCTCGAGGCGGCGCTGATGCCGGTCGAGGCGCCAGTGGTGGTAGCGCACCGCCCACCAGAGCAGGCCCAGCAACAGCAACCCGTAGCCCCCCATCGCCCAGCCGCTGAGGTACCAGGGCGGGGCGACCTCCAGCGATAAGCGCGCCACCGCTGGTCCCAGCGAACTTTGCACCTCGAAGGTGTAGCTGCCCGGAGCCAGGTTGGAGAAATCCTTGAAGGGCTCCCGCTGCCAGGGCGACCAGCTCTGGCTGAAGGGCAAGAGCCGGAACCGGTAGCGCACCGGCTGGGCATAGGCCGGCACGGCAAAGCGAAAGCGCACATTGCGCTGCTGGGCCCGCAAGGGCCAGGGCTCTGACCGCGCTGTCGCCGGATAGGCCAGCAGCACCGGCAGGGAATCGGCCTGCCAGACCAGCTCGCTGACGAAAGGTGCTACCTCAGCCGGGTTGCCCGCCGCCACCCGGCTGAGGTCCAGTATGGCGTAGCCTTCGTCCAGGCCTAGCAGATAACGCTGGCTGTCGAGGGGGACCACCGTCTCGTAGTCTGGCACCAGGGCCACCGGTAAGGCATGGCTCCCCTCATGCTGCACCACCTGCAAGCCATAAGGGGTCGCCATAAACAAAGTCCCCGCCCGCCCGGGAATCAGGGTCCCCGGTTCGGGACTGAGGCGTTCCATCCAGGCTTTCTCAGCCGCTACAAACCGCTTCTCCTCCGTCTCCCAGCGGAAATAGCGCCCTTCCGCCTTCACCCAGAGGGTATCGTTTACTTGGGTCACGGAAAGTTTGGCCTGGGTCGGCAGGCCTTCTGCCTGGCCCAGCGCTTGCCGCTCCACGACCCGCCGCAGGTCGTCGCTCAGGCGCAGGCGATAAAGGCCCCGGTACGGATGCGCGACCCACACCTCGCCACCGGCTCCGACTTGCAGGTAGCGACTCGACTCGGCATAGCCCTCTACGCGGTGGCTAAACGCCCATTTTCCCCGCTCGAAGCGGTACACCACCAGCCCGCTGTAGGTCCCCTGCAACAGCAGGTCGTCCCGCCCCGGCCAGGGCCGGCTCACCCAGCCTCCTGCTACCTCCGACAGCCACTCGGGGCGGCCGTTTAGCAGGCGGAAGCTGCCCTCATTGTGCCCACAGAGCAATTCTCCCCGGGCGACCCGCAGCTCCCAGACCTGTCCTTGGCTGCCCTCGACCAGCTCATAATCGCTCCCTACCTGCCGGTACAAACCGTGGTTGGTGCCCACGTACAGCCTGCCTTGGTAACGGGCGGCGGCATAGACGGTGCCGAGTCGCCCCCGCACATCGGGGTAAAAGGTCAGGGGACTGTTGAGGGCGATGAGGTCGACACCCTTGTCAAGCCCGGCCCAGAGCTGCCTATCCTGATCTTGGTAGAGGGCCAAGACGGTGTTGTTTTGCAGGCCCTTCTCCTGGTTGAGGTGAAAGCGCAACTGCCCCTGCGCGTCGAGCACGTAGAGGCCGTCGAGGATGGTGCCGAGGGCGTAGCCGCCATCGCGCAGGGCCACGGCGCGGTTGAGCTGGGAGCGCTGCAAGGCTGAGTTAAGGGGGCTTTCCCAGCGGGTGACGCGCCCACCGGCGTAACGATAAAGCCCGCTAAGGGCGGTGCCGATGAAGAGGCTGCCGCCCGGGGCGGGCAAGATGGCTGTCACCTCTTTGCCGACCAAGGCCTCGCTGCCGGGCAGTAACTCTAGCCGCTGGTCGGGGTACAATTCCATCAAGCCGCGCCCCCGGGCCTGCAACAATAGCCGGTCGCCGATGGGAAAGGCAAACATGATGGCCGTGGCGGGCTCAGGCCGCCGGACCAGCACTTCGCGGCCATCCCAGCCAAAAAGGGTGGCGAAGGACTGGAACCAGACCCAATCGTCCTGCACCACAATGTGCCAGATTTCCTCCTGCCGGAAAGGCTCCGGCAGGGAGTCGCTGAGCGAATGGTAGTGAAATTGCCCGGTGGCGTCATACTGCCAATAGCCGAATTCGCCGAAGCCGCCGGTAAAGACGCGGCCTTGGGCGTCTGTGGCCACGGCCCGCACGATCTGCCGGTCAGGCAAGTAGAAGGTCTGCCAAGCTGCTCCGTCGTAGCGGAGAAGCCCCTCGGAGTTGGCCAGGTAAATGCGGCGGTCGGGGGCCTGGGCCACGGCCCAGTTCTGGTTTTTGGCTTGGGATGGATTTTGGTC
>CAZIVQ010000080.1:0-9370 GCA_964542415.1 uncultured Bacteroidia bacterium
TGCAAATAACCAGGCACAGCATCCCTAAGCTCCGTTTTTGAGGCACGCAGAGGGGGAAGAGGACGCAGAGAAATACCGATTTATTCTGCTCTGCGCTCTCCCTAACCTCTGCGTGCAAATAACCAGGCAGCCCTAAAGAACCACCGATTTTCTCCCCCTCTGCGCTCTCCCTAACCTCTGCGTGCAAATAACCAGGCAGCCCCAGAGAACCACCGATTTTCACCCCCTCTGCGCTCTCCCTAACCTCTGCGTGCAAACAATCAGAAAGCTAAAAAGCGTGGGAAACATGTTGGGCCAAATTGAACAGCCTACCCCTCACCCCTTCTTCCCAAACGCCCTGTCAATCGGCAGAAAAGCCGCCAGCACCATGCCGGGAATCGTGGCCAGAAACACCCAGGCGAAGAACCACACATAGCCAACCTGTTCCTGAATCCACCCGCTGACCATGCCCGGCAGCATCATGCCCAAGGCCATGATGCCGGTCCCGATGGCGTAGTGGGCGGTTTGGTGGCGGCCTTTGGCCAGAAAGAGCAGGTAGAGCACGAAGGCGGTAAAGCCGAAGCCATAGCCAAACTTTTCCAGCCCGATGGCCGTGCCGATCAGCCAGAGCGATTCGGGCTGGGCCTGGGCCAGGAAGACGTAGGCGAGGTTGGGGAGGTTCATGGCGGCGACCATGACCCACAGCCAGGCTTTGAGGCCGTGGCGGGAAGCGAGGATGCCGCCCAGGATCCCCCCGGCGATGAGGGCGGGTACGCCGACGAAGCCGTTGAGGAAGCCCACGGTTTCGGTATCGAGGCTCAGGCCACCGGCTTCGGTCGGGTCCAGCAGAAAGGGCACGGCCAGCTTGACCAGCTGGGCTTCTCCCAGGCGAAACAGCAAAAGAAAGGCCAGGGCCAAGCCGATATGGGGCTTCTGGAAAAAGCTGGCAAAGGTATCCCAGACATCCTGCCAGGGATTGGCTTGCTTGGCGGTCGGCTGATCGCTATCAGGCCGGGGCAGGGCCAGCCCGTGGTAGAGCGCCAGTAGCAACATCAAAACCGCAAGCGCGCCAAAGGTCACGCCCCAGGCCAGCGGAATATTGCCCGTGCGGGTTTCCAGCAGGCCCGCCAGGATGAGCACGCCCCCTTCGCCGCCCATCATGGCCAGGCGGTAAAAGGTGGAGCGGATGCCCACAAAAAACGCTTGTTGATCGTCGGAGAGGGCCAGCATGTAGAAGCCATCGGCGGCGATGTCGTGGGTCGCCGAACTGAAGGCCATGAGCCACATCGCCGCCAAGCTGAGCGGAAAGAAAGCCGGGCCGGGCAAGCTAAGGGCCGTCAGGCCCAGCCCCAGGGCGACTGCGCCTTGCATGCCCACCGTCCACCAGCGCTTGCGGCGGTAGAGGTCCACGACTGGGCTCCAAAGGGGCTTGATCACCCAGGGGAGGTAGAGCCAGCTGGTGTAGTAGGCCAGGGTGGTATTGTCGATGCCCAGTCGCTTGTACATGGCCACCGAAACGGTCATCACGATGACGTAGGGGAGGCCTTCGGCGAAGTAGAGGCTCGGTACCCAGGCCCAGGGTTGACGGCCGAGCTTGGCAGGATGAGGCATGCGTGGTTATTTTCGCCCAAAGCTATCAATTTTTGGGGGTACTTGATGCACCAACCTGCATCAGCTGATCCAGCCGGCCATCAAGGCCAGGGAAATGAGCAGCAGCATGGCGGCCACGAAGCGCTGCACAAACATCAGGGTGACTTTTTTCAACAGGTAATTGCCGAGGTAGGCCCCGGCAATGGCCGCAGCGGTAGCGCTGAGGACCAGGGGCAGGTATTCGCCCAGGCTTGTATCCGCAAAGCGGGTGGCATAGACCGATAGGCGACTGAAGTCGATGCCGGCAGAAATAACCACCGCCGTGCCAATGAAGGCTTCTTTGCTGAGCCCGGCCCGGATGAGAAAGGCGCTGCGCAGGGCTCCCTGATGGCCGGAAAGGCCCCCGAAAAAGCCACTCAGGAAGCCCCCGAGGGGCAGCCATTTGGGACCAAATTGAAAGCGATCGAAATAGGGCAGCAGTTCCAGCAGGGCGAAAATTCCCAGCAAGAGGCCGATGAGGAAGGCTACGGGGCGGACGACGAAGGTTTTGTCGAGCCATTGGTAGGTAAATAAAAAAGGTAGCTCCGCCAGGTTGAGCAGCAGCCAGGCTCCGAGCAGGGCGGCGAGCACGGCCGGCAGGCCAAAGCGCAGCAGGACCGGCCAACGGGCATTTTTTCCGACCAGAAAGAGTTTGAAGATGTTGTTGAAAAAATGCACCACTCCTGTTAGGGCCACGGCAAGCTCAATGGGGAAAAAGAGTGCCAATACTGGCGTGAGCAGGGTGCCTAGCCCGAAACCCGAAAAAAAGGTGAGGACCGCGGCGACGAAGGCGACCAGGCTTGGAAGGAGAATTTCCATGGGGTAAGAAATGGATCACAAATCCGCCCGAGATATGAGCGGCGAGAGGTTTCAACCCCTTGCTGCGCATGGTCAAGCACCAGGGATAGGATCAGAAGGGCAAAACTAACCTTCTTTTCCATTTTTATTTGAACGCCAAGCCAAGAAAGGATTAAGTTACAGCTCTTCTCCCCCCTAACCTCTCTTCTCATGCGTCATTTCTTTCCTTTGTTTCTGTGTATGTCGATGGCAATGGGCCTGTGGCTGGGTTGTCAGTCCTCGGTCGAGCTTAAAGTGGTGTACCTGGTGCGCCACGCCGAAAAAGACCTGCGAGACAGCACGGACAACCCGCCGTTGACGCCCGCAGGCGTAGCCCGGGCCCAGGCTTTGGCCACCTTGCTGGCCGACAGCAACATCCAGCAGATTTTTTCTACCCGCTACATCCGCAACCGGCTGACGGTACAGCCCCTGGCCCAGCAATTGGACCTCCCCATCGAGACGTACCGCTGGCACGAATGGCAGCCGCTGATCGGACAGATCGAAACGGCGGCGCCCGGAAGCCGGTTCCTCATCTGTGGCCACGGCGACAACTTGCTGCCGCTCATTGAGGCCCTTGGGGCCATCCCGCCCTTGGCCGAGCTGGCCGAGCACGAGTATGACAAGCTTTTCCGGGTCTCGATCGGGCCTGATTCCAGCCAGGCCAGTGTCCAGACATTTGGGCCATAAAAAAAGGGCTGTCCGAATGGACAACCCTCCTACTAAACTACTACTACCATATTTTTGCCTAACGCAAGGAGATTTCCTGGGTAGCGAAGGCACCATCATTGTTGGTCAGCACAAAGTTTACTTTGCGAGAAGGCACCAGACCCAAGTCATAGATCTTACGGTAGCTTTCGTTTGCGTTCACTTCCTGCTCAAAGAGTAAGTTGTTGGAATCATCGTAGATGCGCAAGTGACGGGCAGATTTGGCAGGCTCGAGCACCAAACGGTAACGATCATCTCCAGCCATTTCCAGGGCAAATTCTGGGTCAGGTACGGGAGAATAACGGTGAGCTAACTCGGTTTCGTATACTTTACCGTCATTCTTCAAGCGGAAAGTATAGCTTCCGGGCTCGAGGCGAGACAGGTTAAAAGCCTTGGAAAGGATCTCATCGCCAGAAGAAACATCTCGGTAAAAACGCTCATGGTACTGGTTGTAGATTTCGACGGTTACGGGACCCTCCAAGTCGTTGACATAGGTGAGAAAATACTTGTTTGGTTCTTCACCACTCCATACACGTAGGGGGGTGGTCTGGGCAAAAGCACCCAAGCTTAGGAAGAGCGCGAAAAGCGTGACGGTGAGATTTAGTTGCTTGATCATGTGAGTTGAAAATTTGTTCAAGGATTAATCGGTTAAAGAAGAAAACGTCAGCGAGAAATAGCGTTTTCGAGAGTCTTTAAGAAAATCGAGTGTTTGTTAGAAATTCATTAAAGACTTAATCCTTTTAATCATTTTCATACAACAAAAGTGGTTATCGATTGATGAGTTCGCAATACGAGTTTCGGGGAGCAATTGGTTACACCTTTCGCAAGGTTTTTTTGTAAAATTTACCGAAATCGATTTACAGGCATTTTATAAGGGGGGAGCGCAGCGAAAAATCCTTGCTTTTCGTTCTGATTGCAGGAAGCATTGCTTCCTGGTTAGAGAACCTCGAGCTTTGTAGCCGCCTTTTCGGCCTGTTGTTTAGCCTTTGCACAAACCTATTTTATGCATCTTTTCTCTCGTTCAATCGTTTTTTTCGCGGCTTTGAGCCTGCTGCTGGGCAGCGCCGGCTGCTTGGGGATGGAAAAAGAAACCTTTCCCACCCTGCCCGAGGTCATCGAAGCCGATGCCGAGCTCAGCATCGCCTTTGAAGGGCTGGAGCGGACCGGCCTCATTGATCCCGTAGTAGCCTCTCCCGGCTTTACGGTCACCTGCTTCATCCCCTCCAACACTGCCTTTGAAGCCTATTTTGCCGCCAACAACCTCGCCGACCTGGACGAAGTGCCCCTTGACCAGCTCGAAAACCTGCTAGCTTACCACCTGCTGGTGGGCAGTTCCTCCCTCGAAAATATTCGAACCGGCTTCTATACCACCTTTAGCGAGGGAGGAGCTGAAGGACGCCCCTTGGGCATACTGATCAATCGCTTGCAAAATGACTTCAGGCTCAACAATGCCGCCACCGTCGTGAGGCCAAACATCCGCGGCAGCAATGGATACCTCCATGTGGTCAATCAGGTCGTGCCCTTGCCCGGCATCCTCGACCTGGCCCGCTTCGATACCACCTTCTCTGTATTTCTTGAAGCGGTGGAGCGGGCTGGCTTTACCGCTTCCCTCCAAAACCAAAATGACCTCTACACCATACTGCTCCCAACCAATGAGGGGTTTACCCGCTTTTTTGATGAGGGGGGCATAGGGGGGCTGGAAGACCTTACCGACGAGGAAGTCCGTGACCTGGTCCGCTATCATCTCCTGATCGGCAACTTGACCAGGGAAGACCTGGGTGGTGGTGGGTTTGCCGGTCGCGAAATTGCTACCCTGCTACCCGGCAAGAACATCATGGTCAGGGAGACCAACAGCATCGAAATCAACGGAGAGCCCGTTTTGGGCTTCAACCTACAGGGAACCAACGGGGTGGTTCACCTCCTCAATGATGTGCTCGAGATCCCTGAATGACGTTGGTTGCCCTGCGCAAAAACGGGGAAGGCGCTATTATTGCGCCTTCCCCGTCTTTTGATGCTACATCTATTTATTTTATCAAGCCTGGTTTCTGAGCGTTTCCAGCTGTAAGGTACGGGCTGGCAAGGCCAGAAGCTGGGGACTTTCGCTGATTTCTCCCTGCCGCAGGACCGCCACGATCTTGAAATCGGTCTGCTCATACATCCGGGAGACGCCTTGGAGGTCTTCCGTGCTGATGAGGCGATAATCAATGCCCTCTTTGCGATGGAGGAGGTAGCTGGGAATTTTGGCCGGGGCGATGATGTTGCTAGTCATGCCTGCCGGGTCGAGGGGCAAAGCGATGTGAAAGAAGGAGCCCATGTCAGTAATGTCAGGGTCAAACTTGTCGCATAGCCAGCCAACCTTGTTGAGGTTGATGTAAAGGCTTTGTACATTCTCAAACTTGATCAGGCCACGCTTGACCCGGGAGCCTTGCTCCATAGCCAGCAGGGCGGAGTACATGATTAGGTGGTAGCCAAGGTTGTGCCCGGTGAGGCCCTCTTCGACGGCCAGGCGAATGGTGAAGGAGGTCTTTTCGGCGGTATCGTAGCCCACTTCGAAGAGGGTGCCCCGAATCTGCTGCGTGTCATCTTCCATGACCAGGCCATGGCCGTAGTTGCGAAAGCGGAAGAGGTCGAAGGCACAGATCTCATTGGCCAGCTCTATGGGGTAGCGACGAGAGAGAAACGCTTTTACCTTGGGGGTGTCCATGTCGCTGATGAGTTTCAGCTTCAGGCGAGCGGCATAGATATAACGTTCAATCTGGAGGCGCCACTCGCGCGAAAAGCCAAGCTTATCCTGCCAGAAAAGCGGAAGGGTAGAGCCCACGGGCTCGCATATTTCCGGGGGCTTGCGGTAAAGCAGGGGGGCATCAGCCGGTTTCGGCACATAGTCCGTGTTGCGGATCATGCGCAAAAATGAATTCTTCTGGTAAGCCCAAAAAGGGTAAGCGCGTTCTGGTTCCATCTCTGGTGGCGTATGGTTTAAGGCTGAACGTAGGGAGTCAAAGGGGTCGAAGGGGATGTCGGTAGGCAATTCTCCAGGCTTGGGTAAGAAAGGGCAGAAGAAAGCAAAAGCGTTTTTGTGTTGAGGTAAAGGTACTTGAAGCCGAAATACATCTAACATGCAATTCCCGATAAACCTTTCCTATTTTCTTCCTGACAGGGTTTTTTTGGCCCGAACCCCCGGCTACGGATGGCGCAGAAAATATTACCATTGACCCAAGCATTGCCCCGGTTGGACGTATTGCGCAATTTTCACCTCACCCCATACTTGTCCGTACAGGGGGTGCCTCCGCCGTTTTTCTTTCATTTTGGCTCAAACCTTTCTTGCCGCCAGACACTTCAAGACATGTAGCCTAACCCTTCCCCGCGGCATAAATCCGGCCTCTCTGCGTGTTTGGTCAAGCTTTCTCTGTCTGCCTAGACGCGCCAACCCAGGCCATGGCACTAAAAGAAGGAAAGGAGGAGAGCAATGGGTAGGGGCAGAAAGTCAGGCCATGTTTCTCTCCGAAAATTCTAAGTAGATTGGCTTTTTGATAGGGGAAAAAATTCTCCCAAATTTGTCGGAAGGTAAACACTAGACCGGACGGACGAGGGCCAGCGCGCCCTTTCTCTCCTCCTCCAACCCTGAACTGCTATGCCCTGGTCGCTTCGCATCATGTTTGTTTTGTTGTTCAGCGGGCCGCTGTGGCTGTCGGCGCAGTGGTCGCTGATGGTCAAAGGCAGCTTGGCACCGGCAGGGAATACCCGCACCTTTTTGGCCTACGAAGCGCCCTTGGTCAAAGCCAAGCACTTTCTCGCCACCTTGGCCTTCCGGCCGCGGGGCACCTACCGCACCTTCCTCGTAGACGAGCAGCGCCTTGATACCGACAGCTCCGAGGTCTTTGTGCTGGACTATGAGCTGCCCCCGGGGGAGTACGAGGTAGAAGTCGATATCCATGACCTCGACCTCAATACCTACCAAACCGTGCAGATTGACCATCCCTACGTGGTTCTTTCTCCAGGAGAGGTGCGGCTCTCGGACATCTATCTCTGCAAGAGGTTTGTCCCCGAGCAGGTCTTCAAGCGACCAATCATGCGGCCTTCCTTGGAGATCGGTACCGACTCGGTTTTCTACTTTCTGCAACTTCTCGCTCCCGGATATCAATTCCTGACCGTGCGGGCCGTCCTGTACCGCGAGACCGGTCAGCAGCCCCAAGCGGGGACCCACGCCTACAGCTCGCTGCAACAGACCAACGAGGTCATCTCCGTGCGACCCGGCAACCAGCCTACCTTGTTTTCGGGCCGCCTGGACCTTGCTCCCCTGCAAGCCGGCGAATACCTGATCGACGTGCTCGTCTACGACAACTCCAGCCGGGTGGGCCGGGTGCGTACCCGCTTTGAGCTGGGGGGAGAAATTCGGCGCCGCATTTTTGCCGACCTCAACACCTCTATACGGATGATGGAATATGCCCTGCCGGTGGACAAGCTGGAAGAGTTGCTCCAATATCCCGATGAAGCCGTGAAAGAAGAGGCTTTCCTGAAGGCCTGGGAAAACCTCTATCCGGGAGAAGCGGAGGACCAGATGGAGGCCTATTTCCAGAAAATCTATGCGGCCAATGAGCGCTACCCCGAAGGTAACCTCCCCGGCTGGCGCACCGACCGGGGGCGGATCTTTATCCAATACGGAGAGGGCCGGGAAAAGTCCCTGACCCTCAATGGCAAAGCCTTCATCCGCTGGACCTATGCCCGCTGGTCCCTTTCCTTTTTGTTTGAACCACGCAACCAAGGCTATGTCTTGGTCGAATAAAGGGGGATGAGACGCCCAACCCTAAGGCCATGGGCGTGTCTTTTGATTTTTGGCTGCCTGTCGAGGGGCATTACCTCCTTTTGAAGCCCCTAAGCCCGTACCAACCCGCTGCGCATGAAACTACCTCCCCCCCGGAACAAAAATAGAAACCCTTCGCCCACGCCCATCAAGGTGGAAGAGCCCGTGGTGGAAAAGCCGCCTTTCCTGGAAATGGTAGGGGATTATTTGCAACAATACTATCCCTTTCCGTCCCTGTTTCAGCGAGAAAGCCCTGCCCGGGAGCACGTTTCCTTTAATTCTTTCCGGACCAGCCGCTCCATGCAGCTTCTCATCCAGCTGCTGCGCTTCAGCCCTTGGCTCTGCGGCCTGGGGTTTGCCCTGGCCTACGGCCTGAAAGTAGGGAGTTACCTTGGGGTTTCGGCGATCGTTACGGCCTTTTACCAGCAATACCAGGGGCTGGTTCAGGCGCTTTACATGATCTCGGTGAGTGGGCTGATTGGCTTCGGGACCAATTTTCTCGCCATCCGGATGCTGTTTCGCCCGGTGATCAAGCGACCAATCTGGGGCCAGGGCCTGATCCCTGCCCAGCGCGAGCGCATCATCCAAAGCCTGGCCAAAGGCATGCACAAGCACGTCCTCAGCCAGGACCTCATCCGCCGCCGGGTAGAAGATACGGGCCTGGTGACCCGGGTAAATGACTTGCTGATGGACGGCTCCACCGGGTTGATGCAGGACGCCGCCCTGCGCGAGGACTTGAAGGCCGCTATCCATGACACACTGGTCGACTTTTCCCGCCGCGAAGACATTCGACAAGAGGTACGTGCGCTTATCGACCGCCGCCTGGAGCGGCAACTCAGCAGCGGGGTGGCCAGCCTGGTAATCAAGTCTTTTAAACGGATCCGGGAAGAAGACTACCACGAGCTGATCGACCGCGTCGTGTCCGAAATTCCCAACCTGGCCCGCGACGTGATGGAGCGATTGGAACAAGAGCTGGACCGTCTCGCCAGGTTCATTCATGAGCAGAAGCCCCAAACGGAGGCGCAGATCATGGATATTTTCGTCGATTTGCTCAACCGCATCGACATCGCCGACCTGCTGGCCAAGCAGATGGATCACTTCGACGAGGCCAAGCTCGAACGCATGGTTTGGGAGGCCACAAATGAGCAATTGCTCTATATCCAGTACCTGGGCACGGTGCTCGGCATTTTAGGGGGACTGCTGATCTGGCGTCCAGAAGTGACCGGAGTGGTGTACGTGCTGGGATTCATCCTGCTCTATGGCTTGGACCAACTGATCTTCCGCTGGCGAAACCGCCGCCAGACCTGAGGCGTTTTTCCCGCGAAATCGCTAGTTTTGCTTTTGCCCTCGGGTTAACCGTAGAGGGCACAGAGGTTCGACCTTGCGGTCTCAGGTCGTTTGTTGCCTCTCTCTTTTTCA
>CAZIVQ010000081.1:0-4818 GCA_964542415.1 uncultured Bacteroidia bacterium
CAGCTGGTTGATGGCAGCCACGGCATCGGCGGTGCGGCCTTCCTCGTTCAGGGCCTCGGCGTAGTTCAGCAGCACTTCGGCGTAGCGCAGCACGGGGATGTTTTGCGAGGAGTACTGGCTGTTGTTGGGCTCCGCCCCCCACCAAAACTTGGTGCAGATGTAGCCGGTAGAAGAAAAACCAGCCGGTACGGTGTCGGGCATGGTGAAGCCACTCTCATCGTGGGTCTCACCCGGGCCAAGGATCTGGCCGGTGCGGCGCTCATCGCCTTCTTCAAAAGCGGTCTCTACAAAGTAAGCCTCAGGCACCCAGTTGGACCAGCCTCCAAAGGGCGCATTCTCGCCCCCTATCCCTCGTGGGGCCGAGCGGGCCCCGAGGAAGTGCCCATCGCGGTCTTGGCCCCAGCCCCCGGCATCGGTGTCGCGGTACTGGGTGGCGAAGATGATCTCTTCGTTTTGCTCATTGAACTTGGAAAAGACATTACGATAGGCCGTGTTGGCATCGCCGGCATCGGTCTCCAGGGCGTGGATTCCCTTATTGATCAGCTCCTCGGAACGGGTCACGGTCTCCTGCCATTCTCCCTGGTGGAGATGCACCTTGGCCAGCAGAGCCAAAGCCGCCGTGCTGGTAGCCCGGCCACTATTCTCTTGGTCCCACACATCGGGCAGCGCGTTGGCTGCATCGGTCAGGTCTTGCTCGATCAGCGTAAACACCTCAGCCTGCGAGCTGCGGCTGACGTTGAAGTCATCCGAAGCAGTAAACTCCCGGGTGACCAGGGGCACATCGCCGTAGTACTTGGTGAGGCCAAAGTAGAAGAGGCCGCGCAAGAACTTGGCCTGGGCCACGATGAGATCGCGGGTTTCCGGGTCGATGGTCTCGACATCCGGCACCCGCTGGATCACCGAGTTGGCGCGGGCTACGCCCTGGTAGTGGCGCTGCCAGATTTCGAAGAAGCGGCCATTGTTAGGATTGAAGACCAGGGCTTCGAGTTCGCGGTCGGCCGGCGATTCTTCCATCCGCATATCCCCCACGGTCAGCCATTCGAGCTTGGCTAGGTATTCGTTTTCGTAGGTCGCATACTTTTGCAGGGCATCATAAGCCGCAGCCAAAGCTGCTTGAGCGTCTTTCTCATTGGAGAAAAAGCTCTCTTCAGTCAGCCCGCTCTGGGGCTCCAGGGTCAGAAATTCTTCTCCACAGGCGATGGCAATGCCACCGGCAATCAGGAGAATCAGTAAATTTTGCGCGAGCTTTCGCATAGTTTTCCAATTTATAAAGGGTAGTAGGTAAAGTTTGTAAAGGGGGAGGCGGAGCCTCCCCGCCAGGTTAAAATTCGAGGTTGACTCCCAGCTTATAGGTGCGCGGCACCGGGTAGTTGCCGGTGTCGACGCCCGAAGCGAGGGCATTCTGGTTGAAGTCGCCGATCTCCGGATCGAAGCCCGAATAGTTGGTGAAAGTCAGCAGGTTTTGCGCCCCGGCGTAGATGCGCAGGCGAGAGATGCCGATGCGGCTGGCAGCCGAAGCCGGTACCGTGTAGCCGACAGTCAGGTTACGCACCCGCATGAAGGAGCCGTCCTCCACGTAGAAGTTCGAAGCCCGCGGGTAGTTGCCGTTCGGGTCGTTGTAGGCAATACGCGGAATGAGCGGGTCGCCTTCTTGCCAGGTGTTTTCTGGCGTCCAGCGCTCAAGCATGTCTACCACCGAATTGGTCACTCCCGAACCGTTGAAATAGGGCATCTGGTAGATCTGCTGCTTGATCGTAGAGAAAATCTCGTTGCCCTGCACCCCTTGCAAGAAGAGGTTGAAGTCAAAAGCTTTGTAGCGCAGGTTGACATTCAGTCCGTAGGTGAAGTCCGGGATCGGGCTCCCCAGGAAGGTGCGGTCATCGTCGGTAAGGACGCCATCGCCGTTCAGGTCGCGGAAGCGAAAGTCCCCCGGCTGCGCCAGCGGGGCAAAGCCCGGATCAATCTCGCTCTCATCATTGTAGATGCCATCGACGATGAAGCCAAAGAAGTAGCCGATGGGCATCCCCACCTCTGTCAAGGTAGGCTGGAAGCGGTCAGCCGCGCCAAAGGCCCCACCCGTAATGGGCTGCCCATCGCCCAGGTCGATCACCTCGTTGTCGAGGGTAGCAAAATTCACACTCACGTCGTAGGAGAAATCCTGGTTGCCGCCCTGGGTACCCAAGGCTACTTCCAGGCCTTGGTTGCGCACCCAGCCCGCGTTGACCACCGGGCTGTTGTTGATCCCTACCGTCAGGGGAATAGGCACCGTCACCAGCAGGTCGCGGGTATCCTTGATGAAGTAGTCGATGGTCGAGTAGAGGCGGCCGTTCCACATCGAGAGATCGAGGCCGATGTCGGTCTGGGTAGAGGTCTCCCAGCGCAGGTCTGGATTGCCTAGACGGTTGAGGACGGCACCGGGCAGGCCCGTCTCGTTGAAGGTATACTCGACATTGCTCGTCCCATAGATATTGAGGTAGCGAAAATCCCCGATGCGGTCGCTCCCGAGCTGCCCCCAGCTGCCGCGCAGCTTCAGGTCGTCGATGAAGGTGGCGTTGGCCATGAAAGACTCATTGGAGATTCGCCAGCCCGCCGAGAAGGAGGGGAAAGTACCCCACTTGTTATTGGGACCAAAGCGAGAAGAGCCATCGACCCGGACCGTAGCCGTGAACAGGTAGCGATCGTCATAATCATAGTTGAATCGCCCAAAGTAGGAAGCCAGCGACCACTGGTTGGCTCCGCCACCGGCGCCACGCAGGTCAGGGTTAGAGGCGCTGATCACGCGGATCTCGTTGTTCTGGAAACCTTCGCCAGAACCCGTCAGCGAGGAAAAATTAGACTTCTGGGCACTCTGCCCGGCTAGCACCAGCAGCTTGTGCTTGTCACCAAAGGTCTGCTGGTAGCTCAGGGTATTTTCTACCAGCCAGGTGATATCCTCAGTGCGGCGCTCCCAAGCGCTGGCATTGATGTTTTCCACCAGACCCCGCTCGAAAGAAGGCTGCCAACGAGTAGAGCGGGAAGAAATGACGTCTGCACCGATGTTGACCCGGTAAGTCAGGCCCGGCAGGATATCCCATTCCCCATAGGCGGTGGTCATGTTTCGCAGGCTAGAAAGGGTGCTAGGTTCAGTCTGCGCCCGCAAGACCGGGTTGTCCAGGACCGTAGAGTAGTACAGGGCCTGTCCGTCGACAACGCCATCCGGCTCGACAGTCGGGTACATCATCAGGGCAATGTTGTAAGCCCCGTTGGCGAAGTTATTGGTACGAATGATTTGCTGGTCGGAGAAGCTTGAGGTGGTGCTCAAGCCGAAACGCAGCTTTTCGTTGGCCTCGAAGTCGACGTTGGCGCGGAGCGAAAACCGCTCGAAACCCGACTCGATCAGGATCCCCTCCTGGTTGAAGTAGCCCAGGCTCACCGAGGCTTGGGTGCGGTCGGTCCCGCCCCGGATGCCGACATTGTAATCCTGGATCGTGCCCTGGCGGTAGATCTGGTCAAGCCAGTTGGTCCCTTCCCCTAGCGCGCTGGGGTTGGCCCACTCGGGGTTAATGTCCAGGTCAGAATTGGTGTAGGCCTCATTGGCCAGGGTGGCAAACTGCTCGGCGTTGAGAAAATCGGGCATGTTCCAGGCTTCCTGTACCCCGACGTAGGAATCGAAAGTCACTTTGGCCGCGCCAGATTTTCCTCGCTTGGTAGTGATGATCACCACCCCGTTGGCCGCACGGGCCCCGTAGATGGCGGCAGCCGAAGCATCTTTCAGGATTTCGATCGACTCGATGTCATTCGGGTTGAGCGAAGCCAGGGCATTGAACTGGGTGTCGCTGAAACCTGCCGAGCCAGAGCGGCTGTTGTCATTGTAAAGCGGAAAGCCGTCGATGACGTAGAGCGGCTCATTGTTGCCCGTACTCCCTACCCCCCGGATGCGGACCGACACGCTACCGCCCGGCTCACCAGAGTTTTGGGTCACGACCACGCCCGGGGCCCGCCCTTGCAGGGCCTGGTCGAGCGACTGCACCCCCACCGCTTGCAGATCTTCGCTGGAAATCGAGGAGACCGCACCCGTAATGTCCCGGCGCTGCTTGGCCCCATAGCCCACGACCACCACCTCGTCGAGCGAGTTGGTCTCGGCCTGCATCACCACCTCCAGCTCGGTGCGGCCATTGAGCGGGATTTCGCGGCTCAGGTAGCCATAGTAGGTAATGAGCAAGCTGGCGTTTTTCTGGTCTTCCCCCAGATTTAGGGAGAATCGCCCCTGACCATCGGTAAGCGTCCCGGTACGGGTGCCCATCACCAGCACCGTCGCCCCCTCGAGGGGTTCGCCCTCACTGCTGAGCACCCGACCAGCCACCTCATAGCGCTGTGGCATGGCAACCAAGGGCACGACCGGAGCGACCACCCGCCGGGCATCCAGGGGGCGCACCCCCGCCGAGCGGGCGGGCTGGGTCGGCTCAGCCTTGACCGGGCTAAGCTCAGGCGTTTGGCGGGGTTTGGGGAAAATGGCATAAGTCCGGGCATCAATGGACCGAAACTCCAGCCCCCAGGGCTGCAGCAATTGGGTGAGGGCCGCGCCCAGCTCCTCGTTGCTGTCGATCTGCCCTTTGACCAGGCGGTTTTTCACCCACTTACTCTCGTAGATAAAAGATACATCGTAGCGCTGAGACAGCTTATCCAGAACCTGCTCAACGGAAGCCCCAGGCTGATCAGCTTGGGGAGCCGATGTCCTCAAATAGTGCGAAGAGGCCAGGCCAAGATCAGCGGCCCAAACTCCCTCTTGTGCCTGTAGCGGCCAGGCGATCGCCCCACTTAGCAAAAGCATGAGAGCGA
>CAZIVQ010000081.1:4918-9349 GCA_964542415.1 uncultured Bacteroidia bacterium
TCTTGTGCCTGTAGCGGCCAGGCGATCGCCCCACTTAGCAAAAGCATGAGAGCGAAGAGCCCCCTACGTTTCATTGGCGTAAACAGTCGATTCATGGTAGTAGACTTGGGATATGGATTAAAAATGACTCAAACAGAATGTGTGGCAACATGCAGCGTTGCTCAGCCAGGTTTCCGGACTACAGAGTACACCTGAGGCGCCGGCGTAGCTTCGATAACCTGGTCCAATCACCCCTTGAACCTAAAAAAATGCGGAAAGAACGGCTGCACCCACGCCCTAAGGCTGTGCCTGCAGGTAGATGGTATCTCCTTGGGTTTGAATCTCAAGTTGGAAAGTCAGGGAAAGCGCCCGCAGCATGACCGCCAGGTCAGCACTGCTGATCTGGCCCGAAAGGGTCCGCTTCTTCAGAGAGGCCGAGCGGATCACCACAGGGGTACCAAAAATCTCTTCGATCCGGGCCGCCACCTCAGTCATCGGCGTTTCTTCAAATACCAAGAGCTGATTGCGCCAGGCAGTGTAGCGGTCGGTCTTGATCCGGCGGGTCTGAAAACGGGCCTCGGCTTGGCTGAAGGTCGCCTGCTCGCCAGGCACCAGCAGGACTTTCTCCGCGGCCTGTCGATGGCTCAGGGCCACCGAGCCCTCTTCCAGGGTCACTTCTGCCGCTTCTCCCCGCTGACGTACGTTGAACTCGGTGCCAAGCACCTCCACGGTCATCTCCCCGCTGTAGACCCGAAAAGGCAGGCCTTCAGCCGATTTTTCTACTGAAAAATAGGCTTCGCCCTCCAGCCAGACCTCCCTCACCTCCGAGCCAGCCCAATCGGCGGCGTAGCGCAGCTCCGAGTGGGCATTGAGGGTGATCTGCGAGCCATCGGGCAAAGTCACCGCCTGGGTCTCGCCGTAGCCCGTAGCGACCACCAAGGGAGCGGCCTGCGGCGACCACAGCCACCAACCGACACTCCCCAGCAGCAGCATGATGCTCGCCGCCACCAGCCAGCGCCAGCGGGCGGGCTGTCGACTTACCAGCGGTGGCCGGGAAGCCGCGTCCATCTGCGCGGCAACCCGAGACCACAGCTGCTCCATGATCACATGCTCGGGCGGCAAGGGCTTGGCCGGAATGCCCCGCACGATCTGAGCCGCAGCTTCGATCAGAGGACGACGGTCAGGATGGGCCGTAATCCACCCATCCCACTGCCGGATGGCCTCTGGATCTTCTCGAAAGACCCAGCGACGAAAGCTGGGATCATCCACCAGGTCAGACAAGTGTTCGTAACGTTCTTGCATAAGTCAGATCAGGAAATAGAGTTGAGGGGCTGGGCCCTCCCTTTTCTGACAATAGCCTCCGGCCAATCATACCTACCCAATTTTTTTTAAAAAAAATTCCCGGCTCCGCGGTAGGAGAGCCGGGAAGAAGGGAAAGAGGCACGGCCCCCCCTACTCTGGAGGCAGGTAGTGCCCGTCGAAGCGGGTGCCCATGTAGCTGCCCCAAACCGGTGGCTGGGCGATTGTAACGCTCAGCTCCCGTCGCACCAGCATCATGCCGCTAAAAAGCTGATAGGTAGCGGTGTCGAAAATAAAAGGATAGATCACATCCAGCTGCTGGTCGCCGTCGAGGTCCCCGGCCCAAGGCGTGGCGGCGGGATTCATCCCCTTGAAAGGGCCTAGCAGGCGCTCCGCGCGGCCGGTAGCAAAGTCGATCCGCATCAGGGCGGTACTCACGCCATAGAGGCTGTAGTAGGGATTGGCCGCGCCTTGGATGGCCCAATTGGCGCTCATCAGGGCCTCGTCTCGCCCGTCGCCGTCCATATCTACCGCCAAGGGGCTGCCGATCTGCAGGTAGCCGATGGTGTCGCGGTAGTGCAGCTCGCCGGTGCGCCCGTCGATCATCAGCTGAATGGCCCGCTCGATTTCGGGGTAGATGCCCACCCCGAAGGAGGTACACAGGTCGGGGGTCAGATCCTCGGTAAACTGGCCTACGGCCAGCGAGCTGTAAAGCATGGTGCCGGGCACCTCCACCTCCCAGAGGCAGGCATGGTCCCGCCCGTCGAAGGCCAGGACGCGACCGTCTACGGCATTGACCACCACGTCCAGCGTCCCATCCCCGGTCAGGTCGACCACCACGGGTGGGGCAATAAAGCCTCTTTTGCGGCCGGTAGCCAAGACCGTGGCCTGGCTGAGGTCACCGGCGAGCAAGGCGCTCAGCGGAGCCAGGTAAAAATGTCCCCCGTACAATTCGCCGCCGGAGCCGAAAAGCAAGGTCCATTCGCCATCCCCCCTCAGGTCCACGCAGAGGGGAGAAAGGAAGGTTTCCTTGCCATCGGGCATCATGGCCCGGGCCAGGGGCTGGCCGGTTTGGCTGTCGAGCAGCAGGAGGTGGCCCGGCGGGCGCAGCGAGTCGTACCAGGCGATGGTGGCGTTGCCGCCTTGGGAGACCAGCAGCTCGGGGTGGCCATCGCCGTTTTGGTCGGGGATGAGCTGGGGACTGTAAAAGTTGAGTAACGTGGAATCGCCCAGGCTGTCCAGGGCTGCGGCAGCGTAATAGCGCCAGAGTAGCCGCCCGTCTTTGCCGCTGAGGGCCTGCAATTCACCGGCCCGCCCCCCGATGACCACGTCCGGCACGCTGTCGCCGTCGATGGGCACAAACATCGCCGAGCCGACCATCTGATCGCGGGCCGGGGCCCACCAGAGCAGGGAGCCGTCCCGGCCGTTGACGGCGATGATGCCCGTATCGGTGGGAGCAAATTCGGCCTTGCCGGTGCCCAAGACGAGGTCGAGGACGCCATCGCCGTTGAGGTCGACGGGGCGGGGCGAAGAGAAGGTGGAGACGTTGGGGAGGTGGAGCGTCCAGTTATTGGGGGCCGGTTGGCAGGCCGCCAAGGCCAGCAGCAGAGAACAGAGGCAGGAGAGGGTGCGCATGGGAGAGAATCAGGGAAATGCGGTCAGAAGGTTATCCGGCGGTTTCAACCGCCGACGCTTGAGCGGCGGCAGCAGCACGGGCCTGCCTGCGCGGGCCGCAGGGCGAGGGCCGGGGCGCTTTGCGCCATCGGAAACAGGGGCGTGGGCCTGGTGCGGCGTGAGGGGGCCGGAGGGCCGAGCGTAGCGAGGGTCCGGAGCCGAAGGCGGAGGACGGCACCCCGCAGGCACCCGACGGCGGAGGGGCCACAGGCCCCGGAGCCGGCACGCCCTCATTTAGATGATTAGATTTTTAGATAGATAGAGGTTGAGACCGCCAGAGGTTGAGCGGGATGGATTTGGGGGCGGTGGTCGGCAGGAGGCGGAGCTTAGTAACAGTGAACAATTAACATGGATCAATGAACAGTATAAACCACTGCTTACCAAGGCATCTCCTTCCAAAAGGTGGAGGTTATTTTTTTCACGTTACTTAGGGGTAAAGCGGCAGGCCCGGTTGGGTTGGGGCATCGGCGCTTGCCTCCCGAATGACCTACACAAAATACAGAGAGAAGCAAGCCAGCATCCCCAGCAATTCGGGGAAAAAATCAGGGTAAGCCTCGCGCAGGCGCTTGAAGATGCGCTGGAGGTGGTTGAGGACCGACTGCTCCTTGAGGTCGAGGACGGCAGCGATTTCTTTGATGGAGAGATTTTCGTAGAAGCGCAGAAAGACGATTTCCCGCTGCCGCTCGGAGAGCTGGTTGAGCAGGGCGGCGGTGTAGACTTTGCGCAGGCGCTCGGTCTCGTCTTCCTCGATCAGTTCGGCTTGGGAGAAATGAAATTGGGGGCCTTGGGCCGCGTAGTGCTGCTCGCGCTGAAAGAGGGATTGCTGCTTGCGCAGCTGCCGGATGGCGCGGTGGCGAAAGGACTTGAGCAGGTAGAACTTGATCTGCGCCAGGTCGGTGAGGCCTTCGCGGTGGTCCCAGAGGTAGAGAAAAAAATCGCAGAGGCAGTCTTGGGTCTGCGCTTCGTCGCGCATGATTTTCAAGCCGTAGGCGTAGAGTTCTGAGAAATAGCGCTCATAAATCTGGGCAAAGGCGTCGCGGTCACCGGCTTTGAAGGCTTGCCAGAGGGCGGCTTCGTCCAGGCCCACCTGCGCCTTGTGCTGGCTAAGGGGAGCTAGCGACGCAGAGGGGGACACTTTGCGCTCTGGAGTCTGGGGATAGAGGGAGATCGTACTCATGGGCTGACCGCTTGATGGGAGCGAGGGGAGCCTGCACCGGAGGCTAGTACCGGGGACTAGCGCAAATAACCAAGGGGATAGACGTGCTGTCCGGGGTAAAGAGAAATTTGCCGATGGCTAATACTATTCGCGGCAAAGCGCAGACCTAAACAAAAGATAGCCAGGAATTTTCTTCCATCCAATTATTTGCTATTCAAAGCTTTGAACCATGCGGCTTTTATCGTCTTTGGCGAGATAGGGAAATCCCCCATGCCCTCCCTCAACCGCAAGGGTAAGCTAGCCGGAAGGGGGGCTGGCCAATG
>CAZIVQ010000082.1:0-9313 GCA_964542415.1 uncultured Bacteroidia bacterium
ACCGCTACACCTATATCCTGGAAGGATTTGATGATGAGTGGTCGCTCCCCTCCACAGAGCGGCGGGTGCGATATAGCGGCTTACCTCCGGGAGACTATACCTTCAGGGTGAAGGCGAGCAATGCCGAGGGCGTCTGGGCGACAGAGGGCGCATCTATGCACCTTTCCATTGCCCAGGCTTGGTGGAAAACCCAGGGGGCGATCATGGCTTATATCCTCCTGCTCGGCTTACTGATTTGGCTATTCGTAAGGTGGACCACCCGAAAGCAGCAACAGAAAATCAAAGCCCAGGAAGAAGAAATACGCCAGGAGAAGGAGCTGTCAGAGCAACTGAAAGCCCTGGACCTGCTCAAAGACCAGTTTCTTGCCAATACCTCGCATGAGCTGCGAACCCCCCTCAATGGCATCATTGGCCTGTCTGAAGGGGTCTATGACCGGGCCCAGACGCCTGTTGATAGAGAAGACTTAGGCCTTATTATCTCCTCTGGGAAAAGGTTGCATTACCTGGTGGATGATATCCTGGATTTCTCCAAAATGAAGAAGGGTGAATATCAACTAAATACCAGCCCGGTAGAGCTAAAGTCAGTCGTAGACCTTGTCATCAGAATGAGTGAGGCTTCTGTGGGGAAGAAGGATATCAAACTGCTCAATGAAATCTCAGACAACCTGCCTGCTGTAATGGCAGATGCCTATAAATTGCAGCAAATCCTGCACAACCTCGTTGGCAATGCAGTCAAATTTACCCAAGAAGGAAAAGTCCGGATTAGCGCAGAGTTGAAGGACAAAGAGGTTAAAGTCTCTGTTCAGGATACAGGGGTTGGGATTCCTTTGGTCAAACAGGAAATTATTTTCGAAGAATTTCAGCAAGGTGATGGTTCTACGGCAAGAAATTTTGGCGGTACGGGCCTGGGACTATCCATCACCAAGCAACTGGTCCAGCTTCATGGTGGCAGGATAGGGGTGCATTCAGAATGGGGAAAAGGCAGTACTTTTTGGTTTACCCTACAGGTCTCATCGGAAAAGGGGAAGATTTTTGTAGCAGATGAAGAAAGTCAGACGCTGATTAGCTCAAGGCTGGACTTGAACCCCAATGGAAAGGAAGCAGAATCCCCTACCCAACTCTTAGCTGGTCCATCCAAGGCCCCTGAAGATGCCCCGAAAATCCGCATCCTTATCGTAGACGATGAACCCGTCAACCAGCGGGTGATAAAAAATCATCTGGATAGCCAGAAATTTGAGCTGACCTTTGCTGATGATGGCCAACAGGCCTTGCAGATCATGGATAGTGTTCCCAGATTTGACCTCGTCCTGCTGGATGTCATGATGCCCAACATGTCCGGATATGAGGTATGCAACAAGATCCGGGAAAAGTACCTGCCCTCCGAGCTGCCCGTCATCATGGTTACCGCCAAAAACCAGGTCACCGACCTGGTCGAAGGCCTGAACAAAGGCGCCAATGACTACCTGGCCAAACCCTTTTCTCGCCAGGAATTTCTGGCAAGGGTGAAAACCCAGATTGACCTGCTCCATATATTCAATATCACCGATCGATTCATCCCCAATGAGTTTATCCGCTCACTCGGGCATGAACGAATCACAGAGGTCAAATTGGGAGACCTCGTAGAACGGGTGGTTTCCGTTCTCTTTACCGACATCCGATCGTACACCACCCTCTCAGAGGCCATGTCTCCTGAGGATACCTTTCGGTTTGTGAGCAGCTACACCAACCGGATGGGCCCCATCATCTACACCTATCGGGGCTTCGTCAACCAATACCTGGGAGATGGTATCATGGCTATTTTTCAATATAGCCCCGATGATGCCCTGGATTCTATGATTGGCATGCAGGAAATCCTGCGGGCCTACAACTTGGAAAGGGCAGCAAAAGGCCGTATAGAGATCGCGGTCGGAATGGGGCTACACACCGGATCATTGATCATGGGGATCATCGGAGACAGCCGGCGTACAGATGCAGCTACCATCTCCGATACCGTCAACACTGCCGCCAGAATGGAAGGCCTGACCAAGGTCTTTGGGGTTCGAATCCTGATCTCCGGAGATTCCTTCAGCAACCTGGAGAAACCGGAAAAATACCGCTTCCGCTACATAGGGAAGGTTAAAGTCAAAGGCAAAAATGAATCCGTAGGTGTCTACGAATGCATCGATGGAGACCCCGAACAGGAAAGTGAACTGAAGTGGAATTACCGAAGGGAATTTGAAGTAGGGGTGACCCACTACTATGGACAGCAGTACCAGGACGCCATCCAGATTATGGGGACGCTGGTTCAGCACAATCCCTCAGACAGGGTGGCCGCCTATTTTCTCGAAGAGGCCATCAAAGCTCAGCAGGCAGGTATCCTCCCCTAAAAACTGGATCCTTTGCTTTCTCAGGCGGACACAGAGGTTCTTTGCCAAGCAAAGGGTAGGAGGGCGCGGAGGTTTGACCTTGCGGTCTCATCTCTCATCTCTCATTTTCACCACAGAGAACACGGAGGAGTTTCACGGAGGGCACGGAGGTTCGACCTTGCGGTCTCATTTTCTCATTTCTCATCTCTATCTTCCCCATGCTATCCACCCTCATTTTCGACCTTGGCGGGGTCATGATCGACTGGAACCCGCGCCACCTGTACCGCAAGCTCTTCGACGACGAAGCGGCCATGGAGCGCTTTCTGAAAGAAGTGACCCCCGGCAGTTGGAACCACGAGATGGACGAGGGCAAGCCCTTTGCCCAGGCGGTGGCGGAGCGCATTGAGCTTTTCCCTGAACAAGCGGAGCTGCTGCGGGCTTACCACGAGCGCTGGGAAGAAATGCTGGGCGGAGCGATCCTGGAGACCGTCGAGCTTTTCGACAGCTTCCGCCAAAACCCGAGCTACCGGGTCTACGCCCTGACCAACTGGTCGGCGGAGACCATGCCCATCGCCAAGCGGCATTATGCGTTTTTGGACCAATTCGAAGGCATGGTGGTTTCGGGTGAGGAAAATGTGGCCAAGCCCGATCCGCGCATTTTCCATATCCTGTTTGAGCGCTACCAAATCGACCCCAAAACGGCCCTTTTCATCGACGACAGCGCCCCCAACCTTGCCACGGCAGCTAAGCTGGGCCTGCAAACCATTCATTTTCGGAGCCCGATGCAGCTGCGGGAGGAATTGGCGAAGCGGTTGTAGAAAGGGGGGGTCTTGGTTAACTTCAGAGGGCACGGAGGTTCGAACTTGCGGTCTCAGGTCGTTTGTTGCATCTCTATTTTTCACCGCAGAGGGCGCAGAGGAGGCGCAAAGGACGCGGAGGTTTTTACCAAGCAGGGCGTAGGAGGGCGCGGAGGTTCGACCTTGTGGTCTCATTCTCTCATCTCTCATTTTCACCACAGATCTCGGACCCCGGTCGAAGATCCCGGTATGCCGGGGAGAAACCGGGGGGCACGGAGGGGTTTCACGGAGGGCACGAAGAGGTTTTGAAAAGCAGGGCGTAGGAGGGCACGGAGGTTCTTTGCCAAGCAGGGCGTAGGAGGGCACGGTACACCGGCGTAGGGGGTTCGTCATTCAGAATTCTCTGCTCATTATTCATTATTCTTCCTCTCCCCTACTCCCCTCCCTTCGCCAGCTTCATCAGCTTGCCGGTGGACTTGAGGCCGTGGCCGGTGAGGACGGAGAGAACCTGCTCGTCGGGGGCGGCGAGTTCGTCGAGGTAGCGGCGCAGGCCGGCGAGCACGGCGGCAGAGGTAGGTTCTATGTATTGGCCTTGGTGGTTAAGGAGATTGAGCATCTCGATAATGAGGGCTTCTTCGACGGCGAGGAAGGCCCCGCCGGTTTGGCGCACGGCTTCAAGCATCTGCTCGCCGCGCATGGGCCGGTCGATGGCGATGCCTTCGGCCAAGGTGGGCTGGGCCGGATGCACGCGGATGGGGTCGCCCGATTGCCAGGCGCGCAGCAGGGGGGCACAGCGGGCGGCTTGGATGCCCACGAGACGCGGCACATGCTGGGTGATGCCCCAGCTTTTCATTTCCCGAAACCCCCGGTAAGCCCCGAGCAGGGAGGTCCCGTTACCGGCGGGCAGCACCACCGTGTCCGGTAGCTGCCAGTCGAGCTGCTCGGCGAGTTCGTAGGCGAAGGTCTTGGTGCCATGAAAGAATAGGGGTTGCCAGACGTGGCTGGCGTAGTAGTGGTGAGCCGCCGCAGCTTGGGCGGCTTTGGCCGTATCGGCGCGGGAGCCCGGCACGCGGTGGAGGGTAGCGCCATAGCGCTCGATCTGCAACAGCTTGGCCGGCGAGGTATCGGCCGGCACGTAGATGTCGCAGGCAATGCCCGCCCGGGCGGCGTAGGCCGCAATGGCGCAGCCGGCATTGCCCGAAGAGTCCTGCACCACCCGCTTGATGCCGAGGTGGCGGGCGTGGCTCATCAGAATGGCCGCGCCCCGGTCTTTGTAAGAACCGGTGGGGAAAAGGTAGTCGAGCTTGACTGGTACCTTGCGCCCGGCGATGTCGAGCTCGACCAGCGGGGTGATGGTTTCACCACAAGCGACCACCGGGCCACCGGGGTCCAGGGGCAAGGCCTCCCGGTAGCGCCAGAGGTTGGCCGCCCGGGTTTTGACCTCTTCTGGGTCAAAAGGCTGGTCGAAGACGAGGTCCAGCAAGCCGCCCGCTTCGCTTTTCCAGCGGCGGTCGGTCAGGGCGTAGGTTTCTCCGGTGAGCGCGCAGGTGAGCATAGGGGGAGAGAGATGGGAAATGAGAAAAAAGAGGTGAGACGAGCAATAGAGCGACAAGCGATGTGGAGACAAGCAACAAATTACCCGAAGGGAAAGTCACAGTGCCCTCCCGGTTTCACCGCGATCCATGATCTGTGAAATTCCTCCCTCTATGCACCAGGGGATCCATCATTGATGCCCTTGCTGGTAAAAACCCGCCATGAGCCGGGGCAATGGCCCCCTAAAGATAGCGAGTCTTTTCTTGGGACAAAAGCGCAGAGATTCGCCGGGCAAGCGGGAGTAGTTGGCTGGAATTCCCTCTTTGTTCTCTGATAAAAATGTGTATTTTTTATCTTTACAATAACACACCCAAGCCTCTCCTTCTTATGAAAAAAATGCTGTTGATCTGTCTTTGGGGGCTGCTGAGCGGGAAATTGCCCGCCCAGGTAGCTACCCTGCCTTTTCAGGACCCTAGTTTGTCCTTGGATGAGCGGGTAGAAGATTTCGTGTCGCGCCTGAGCCTGGAAGAAAAAATGGCGCAACTGCGCTACGACGCCCCGGCCATCCCGGCCCTGGGCGTCCCGAACTACAACTGGTGGAACGAAGCCCTGCACGGCATTGCCCGCACGGGGCGGGCCACGGTTTTTCCGCAGGCCATCGGCATGGCGGCTACCTTTGACGAGCCGCTGGTGGAGCGGGTAGCCACGGTCATCTCCGACGAAGCCCGCGCCAAGTACAACGCGGCAGTGAGCATCGGCAACCGCCGCCAATACTCGGGGCTGACCTTCTGGTCGCCCAACGTCAACCTCTTCCGTGACCCGCGCTGGGGCCGCGGCCACGAGACCTACGGCGAGGACCCCTTCCTCAGCGGCACCCTCGGCTCCGCTTTCGTGC
The DNA here is from genome assembly GCA_964542415.1 of uncultured Bacteroidia bacterium. Taxonomy (GTDB): domain Bacteria; phylum Bacteroidota; class Bacteroidia; order J057; family J057; genus CAZIVQ01. Next base: position 5,571 of record CAZIVQ010000082.1, read on the forward strand.
GCGGCCTGCAAGGCGACCACCCCACCTACCTCAAAGCCGCAGCCTGCGCCAAGCACTATGTCGTCCACTCCGGCCCCGAGGCCGAGCGCCACACCTTCGACGCGGTGCCCCCGCGCAAAGACTTTCGCGAGACCTACCTGCCGGCCTTCGAGATGCTGGTGCGCGACGCAAACGTGGAGGCCGTCATGTGTGCCTACAACCGCACCTACGGCGAGCCTTGCTGCGGCAATGAGTTTTTGCTGCAAGACATTTTGCGGGAAGAATGGGGCTTCGACGGGCACATTGTCTCCGACTGCTGGGCCATCGTCGATTTCTTCGAAAACCACAAAACCAGCCCCGACGGGCCTTCGGCGGCAGCCACGGCCCTCAAAGCGGGCGTCAACGTCAACTGCGGCAGCGTCTTCGCCGACTTCCTGGCCGAGGCCGTGGAAAAAGGCCTGGTCTCCGAGGCCGAAATCGACCTAGCCCTCAAGCAGCTCATCCGCACCCGCTTCAAGCTAGGCCTCTTCGACCCGGCGGGCAGCAACCCCTACGACGCCATCCCGGCCAGTGTGATCCATTCGCCCAAGCACCGCGCCCTCGCCCGCGAAGCGGCCCGCAAGTCGATGGTGATGCTGAAAAATGACGGGGTATTACCTTTGCCTACCACCCTCCCTTCCCTGTCCATCGTCGGGCCTTACGCCAACTCCGGCGATGTCCTCCTGGGCAACTACTACGGGCTTTCGCCCGAGATCACCACCGTGGTCGAAGGGGTAGCCAAGGCCGTGCATCCCGGTACCACCATGGACTACCGCCCCGGTCAATTGCCCTACCAAAAAAACATCAACCCCATCGACTGGACCACCGGCATGGCCATGGAGCACGATGCGGCCATCGTGGTGCTGGGCATTTCGAACATGATTGAGGGCGAAGAAGGCGAATCGCTCCATTCTCCCACCAAAGGCGACCGGCTCGACCTGAAGCTGCCCGAGCCGCAGCTGAAGTTTCTGAAGAAAGTCCGTGCCGCGGGCGACAAACCGCTCATCTTGTTGCTCACTGGCGGCAGCCCGGTCATCCTCGACGACGAGGTCATGGACCTGGCCGATGCCGTGATCTGGATGTGGTATCCGGGCGAGGCTGGGGGCGATGCGGTAGCAGATTTGATTTTTGGCAAATATGCCCCTTCCGGTCGCCTGCCGCTAACTTTTTACGCTTCCCAAGACCAACTGCCGTCCTACGAGGACTACAGCATGGCTGGGCGGACCTATCGTTTCATGGAAGAAAAACCCGCCTTTCCCTTCGGGTATGGGCTGAGCTATACCACCTTTGATTATGGAGAAATGAGCTTGTCGGCGGATCGCATGGCTCCGGGCGGATACGTCGAGGCGACTGTCACCGTAACCAACACCGGCAAAGTAGCCGGCGAGGAGGTGGTGCAGCTCTACGCTTCTTACCCCCAATCTAAACTTGACGCGCCCCTCTACGACCTGAAAAGCTTCAAGCGCATCCACCTGGAGCCGGGCGAATCGCGGCCGGTGACCTTCCGGGTCGAAGCCAACGCCCTGGCCCGCTACAACGACGAGGGCGAAGCCATCATCGAGCCGGGACCGGTGGTGCTGCGGGCCGCGGCAGCCGTGCCCAATGCGCGCGCCCTGGAGCTGGGCATCCCGGATCCGGCCAAAGCGGCGGTAGAGATAGTGAAGCAGTAGCACTTTTGCCCAACCGCAAATTTTCGCCCCCGCACCATTCGGGTAAAAGGGCTCTTTTTTCACCCCTAAGAGAGTAAGGACACTGAGTTGCACGAAGGGGGGGCCGCTTAGTAACAGTGAACAATTAACATGGATCAATGAACAGTATAAAACGCTGCTCATCAAGGCATTCACCTTTCAAAAGGGGGAAGGTATTTTTTGGGCGTTACTTAGTGTTTCTTAGTGCCCTGAGTGTCTGAGTGTCTGAGTGGTAAAGGAGTTCCGGACTTGGCGCGGACCTGTGCGTCCTTCCTCCGAAGGCGGACTTTCAGCCTAAGGCGGATATTCGATAATCCGGCAGCGACAGTGCAGATTTGTCATGAGGAGCTCCCTACCCCATCACCACCTTCTCCTTCGGGGCATCGCTGGGCCGGGGCTTTTTATCCTGATCAAAAGTCAGCAGCAGGGCCGGGAGAAAAAGTAGGTTGCTGAACATCGCGATGCCGAGGGTCAGGGAGGTGAGCAGGCCCAGGGCCTGGGTGCCGCCAAAATTCGAGGCGGTGAAGCAGACGAAGCCAAAGAAGAGGATGAGCGAGGTGTAGATCATGCTCACGCCCGTGTCCTGGAAGCTGTTGGAAACCGCCCCCTTGACCGAGTCGCCGAGCTTGCGGGCGAGGCGGTAGCGGGCCAGGAAGTGGATGGAGTCATCCACCGCGATGCCAAAGGCCACCCCGAAGACCAAGGCGGTCGAGGGCTTGAGCGGGATGCCAACAAAGCCCATCACCCCGGCCACCATGATCAGCGGCAGCAGGTTGGGCACCAGGCTGATGAGCACCATGCGCAGCGAGCGAAACAGCGCCCCCATCAGCAAGGCGATGATCACGAAGGCGATGGCGAGGCTCCGCAGCAAGTTGTCGATCAGGGCCTCGTTGGCTTTGATGAAAACCTGGGTAGTGCCGGTGATGTAGGTATCATATTTTTCCGGATCGAAGACCGCGTCCACATCGGCCCGCACCGAGTCTAGCAATGCTTCCATCCGCAGTGAGCCCACATCCCGCATCGAAGCCGATACCCGGGTGATCTGCAGGTCAGCGTCGGTCATTTTCTGCGAAATGTTGCCCCCGCTCAGCTCCGTCTTGCGGGCGTAGTCAGCAATGAAATTGAACTCGTTGCGGCTGGGCATCTCGTAGGCCGAGGGATCGCCGCCGAAAAAAGACTGCCGGAAAAACTTCACCACATCGGCTGCGCTCATGCTGCGCGAAAGGTCGGGGTACTGCGCCAGGCTGTCTTGCAACTCGGAGAGCTTGGCCAGGGTCCGCTGCCGCTGCACGCCCCGGGGCTTCTTGGTGTCGATCAGGATCTCCAGCGGCAGGGCCCCGTTGAAGCGTTCTTCCACGAACTTGAGGTCTTTGAGCACCTTGCTGTCGCGGGGCACGTCGTCGGCCATGTAGGACACGGCCTTCACCTGCCACATGCCATAGAGCGACAAACCCGTCAGGATGACCGTCGCCAGGTAGATCGCCCAGCGATGGTGGTGTACCATGCGGTTGAGGCTGCGGATGACGAAAGAGAGCGAGCGGCGGTCGAGGTGGCGGGTTTGCCCAGGGTTGGGGGCGGGCAGAAAGCTGAAAACGATGGGAATGAGAAGCAGCGAAATGAAAAAGGCGGCGACCACACTCAGTCCCGCCACAATCCCAAACTCCCGCAGGGGCTGGATATCGGTGAAGGCGAGCACCCCCATGCCGATGGCGGTGGTGGCATTGGTCATGATGGTCACAATGCCGATTTTTTCTACCACCAGAATCAGGGCCTTCATCTTGTTGTTGGTGCGGCGGTACTCAATGTGGTACTTGGTGATGAGGTAGACCGAGTTGGGGATGGTGATGACCGTCACCAGGGCCGGGATGATGCCGGTGAGGAGCGAAATGCGGAAGCCCAGCAACCCAATGATGCCGACCGAAAAGACGATCACGCTTCCCACCACGATCATGGGAAAAATGACCGTGTAGGGGGAGCGGAAGAAAATCAGCAGGGTAAAGGCGGTGACGATCAGGGCCAGGGCCAGAAAGAGCAGCA
>CAZIVQ010000083.1:0-9219 GCA_964542415.1 uncultured Bacteroidia bacterium
TCAACTTTTTTTTGCAATATACTTGTTAAAAAGGAACTTAACAGCCCTGCCCTTCACCCGGTTCTTGATGCGACGCAGGGTATGGGCTTCATGGTACCGCTTGAAATAACGCTGATCGGCCTCCCGATCCGGCAACACGAAGGGCGGCACCCGCAGGGGAAAATTCAACTCACCCGTAGGCTTGTTCTCAAAACGGCTGTCGCCGGCGGTGGTGTGGGTCGCATTGGCATCAAAACCAATGTTGGCCGCCAGGTTGACATTGGGGACCACGGCCAGACCGTGTTGCATGTATTGCGCGTAGAGCCACTGGTAGTCCCACCAGTCAGCTCCCGCTTCCCCCCGGAAGGTCTGCCCCAGCTGCCGTAGCACCCAAGGCGTGGAGTCATTGTTCCAAAAATAATCCTTGAGGTAGCCCTTTGCCTGGTGGGTCTCGAAATCCGGAATCTGGTAGTCGAAATGCTGCCAGGCCCGGCGCCAGGTCGCCCAGCCCCAGGTAGGCCCCGCCTCCGAGAAGTAGACATCGTAATCCGGGTCCTGCACCCAACCATCCTGGAAGTTCATGCCTGAAACCTGGGTCACCCGCTGGTCCTCGGCGTAGCGCCGCAGCATGTCCTGACAGAAGTAAAAGAAACTCCGGGTAGCCAGGATGTCGTCCTCGATGATGATGCCCGTCTCTTCCTGCTCAAACAGCCATGAAATCGCCTGAGCCGGCCCGTGACCACAGCCTACATTCTCCTCCCGGAATAAAGTTTTTACGTCACAGGGCCAATCCACCTCCGTGGCCACGGCCCGTGCTTCGGCACAACGGTCGGCCTCCCCCGTCTTATGCGCCCGGGGGCCGTCGGCCGCCACGTAGAGCTTGGTGGGGCGTACCTGCCGGATGGCATCCAATACCCGCCGGGTCGTGTCGGCCCGGTTAAAAATGATGAGCAAAACCGGGGTTTCCAAGGGTTGTTCCCAGTGTTTCATAGCGTTAATCGAAAATAAATGAGACCAGCAGCCGCCCGGAAAAGCCGGACCTGCCACAAAAAGAAACAAAAAAAGGTTCTATATGATTTGGGTGAAGCGTAAACACGCTTGTTGGCCCAAATGCACTGAATATCGATGTTTGCAAGGGTGAACCCATCTTTTTACCCACCTAAATCATACGGAACCAAAAAAGATCCCAATGAATATACTGGTCAATTCGCGGTAAAAGGGAGATGGGTAAACCCTGTTTTCCTATTTCCCTATTCTCTTATACCCCTCCTCAATCCATGTCCAGGCTACCTTTGCCCCGGATGCGGTCGTAGAGCGAGAGAAAAAGGAGCGAGCGACTTTGCAAGCGAAAGACGACCCAGGTCTTGCGGCTGAGCAGGTAGCCCAGCCATGAGGCAAACGCCTGGGAGATCAGGGTTGCTACGGCTGCGCCGATGATGCCATAAGCCTGGATCAAGAAGTAGTTCAGGATCATGTTGATCATCGCCCCGAAGAGGGTGCGGTACAGCTCAATCTTTTGCAGGTTTTCGGCGATAAGCGGCTTGCTGGCCGCCACCCCTAAAAACACAAACACCAGGGTCCACACATGAATCTGCAAGACCGGCCCGGCCGCCTGATAGGCATCACCAAAAAGGAAGTCCTGCTTTAGCAACCAGGGGCCCAGCAGGGTCACTGGCAGGGCAATGGCAATGGAGAGACGTAGACCATCAGGTCGTAAAAATGCTGCAACCGCTTGAGGTAGCGTTGTTGGCTGTGCTTTTTGGCGTTGATAATGGCGGGAAACAACGAAACCGTCAGCAGGCCCCCGCCAAAGTACCAGATCTCAGAGAAGCGCAAGGCCGCCGCATATTGCCCCACGGCCTCATCGCCCATCAGGTTCATGATCATCACTTGGTCTACCTTCATGTAGAGAATGACGACCACCCCAGAAAAAATCAGCGGCAATGCTTCCAGAAAGAGCTCCTTAGCGTAGCTAAGTTCAAAGGAAAAATCGCTCATTTTCCCAAACCAGCGCAGGTAGATAACAAGCATCCCAAACCCAGCGATTACATTCCGGATCAAAAATGCCCAGCCAGACCAAATCAAAGGTGCATTAACATGGATCAAAACAAGCTGGAGGGCCGCGAATAAGATCACGGACAGAAAACGAACTTTGACCGGGTAATGCGACTTAACCCGGGCCTGAAAGTAGCTTGCCAATGAATCAAATGACTGAAAAAAGGTACTCGCCACTACCAGCAGGATCAGTACATTGGTCAGGTAATTATGGAAAGCAATAAGCTGGGTCATTCCTAAAAACACCAGCGTTGCTATGAGCGAAGCAGCAAAACGCATCAACAGGGTTGTACCTAAAAGCTTCCCCGTCAACTCGGGAAATTCGATCAATTTGCGCATCAACAAGGTGTGCAGCCCCAAGGTGGCAAAAACCAGAAAAAAGGTTCCGAAACTGCGTGCATAATTTAGCAAACCAAAGTCGGACGGCCCCAGGAATCAAGCGACATAAGCGGTAACCCAAAAAGTCATTCCCATTTGGATGACCTTTCCCCCTAACATCCAAGAAGTGTTTTTGAAGTACTTTTGGAAGCCTTTGGAGTGAACGAGTTTGTTGATATCAGACGTAAATCCCACAGGGCATGAATAAACTTAGCGAATTGACAGCATAGGCAAAGGAGGCAGGAAATTAGCTAAAATGCGACCCGGTCGATAATTTCGGTTCAACCACATTTTTGGTGCTCGGGGCCGGATTACGCCTCTTTTCATCCCCGCAATCCGGTCAAAGATCCGCCTTGGGAGGAAAATCCAGCCCAGCAACGCTGTTATTGCCTGCAAAGGCTGCTTGCTCCACTATTTTCGTAGTTGAACCAGAAAAAGTAAGAGAAATTGCGGGGAGCATGCTCCTGTTGCTGGGCAGCACCGATCATTCCCTCTGCGAGGAGAATTGTGCGGGCCGTAACACGTAAAACGGAAGGTTGAAGGCTGCCACTTTTTCTGCGGGATCGGATACATATGCATACAAACGGTAGGCTCCCGGCTGAGCTGGTGCCTTAAACCATAGCTTAGTACTGTCTTGCTGCTGAAGCAAATGGGGAAGGGCAGGAGGGCGAACTTCTCTATCTCCCCCGGTAAGATCTCCTCGTTTATACTCCCGGGTAATTTCCCAGGAGTAAACCAGGGAATCGTTTTCTGGATCGTGAGCCACTACCTTAGCCTGGTACTGCCTTTCGGTATCTAGGTAGGTATCTTTTTCTTGCCTTTGGCCATCGATTAAGATCGCCTCAATCGCGGGTGCTCGGTTGGGGGGATAGGCTCCTGTCCAGAGCAGGGCCATTTCATCCACAATACTCAAGGGTTTCCCCTGCTCCGAAAACAGGCTAAACCACGTGTGAGTCTGCTCTTGCTTCTGGCCCCAAATAAAAATGCAACTACCAAGTAGGAGCCGGCTGTCAGGCTGTAGATATTGGGTATAGATCTGCCGGTAGGCGTTGACTTTTTCTTCACTATTCCATTCCAGGGGAGCGCTCCAAGCAGTTACAGGCGCATTCCAGTAGCCCTTAGGAGCCCATTCACTGATCAGAACCGGTTTTTCAAAAGCCCAATCCCCATATTTGAATACTTGCTGGAGCTGCGGCAAGCTACTGAAGGCATTGATGGATATAATATCCAGATCGGGGCATTGCCGATACAGAGACAAAGCAACTTCAGGGCCATTAACCATGTAAGTGGTGGGGTGCAGCGAGTCCAGCTCATGGATCATCTGGGACAGTTGATCAATGAAGGCATGAATAACTTCTGTCTGTTCGTCGGCCAGAAGCGGTACTTCATTGCCAATGCCCCACATCAACAGGGCCGGAGCGTCTTTGTAACGCAGGACTTGGGCCTTTATCTGAGCCTGAATGAGTGCGCGTTGGGTCGAATCCTGGTAATTTACCCCAAAACGGGCGGCTGGCATATCTAAGCCTGCAATAACGGCTAGCCCAAGGGAGTCGGCCAAAGCAAGGATTTCGTCCAGGTCATCCCCAGGGTAGGTACGAATGGTATTACCGCCAGCGGCAGCCAGCGCAGGCAGGAACGTAGTCCCGACCGTGCAAGCCCCTTTCACAAAAAAGGGTTCCCCATTGCGATACAGACGAAATTTCCCTTGTTGTTTGAGCACATACACACCAGTAGGAGCGGTCGATGGCCATTCACTGGGGTAAGGCCGATGGCAACTGGCCAGCCCTACCCAAATAAAGCATAACCAAATAGGCGACTGCATCATCTGGGAAATCAGCGGAGAGTTTACAAGACTAAATGAGGGCTGCTGCATGAAAGCAAAATTAGGGGTTGCTAGAATAGCTACTGGGCCAAGCCTCTATCGGATGCGAGGCCGTTATCACATGCCCTTCTCCATCGTCAACGTAAAGGACGATCCTGTAACGCTTATCGGGTAAGGCAGCCTGGGGGGTTTTGACCCATACTGAGCGGGATTCACCATAAAGGTAGGGCAGCAAGCTTCCTTTTTCATAAAGGAAATCCTCATTGACCAGTTCCCAGGTAAACGTGTGCCCTTTGATAACCGAGCGGGGTACGACCGCCCGTACTTCGAATTCTCGATTGCCAAAAGGTCGCACCTCCAGCCGCAAGTCGCTCAACTGTATGGGTAAGGCCACGCTATCGCTACGCCAGGCTCGCTGCAAGGCATAATAACTAAATTTCTGGCGAAAGCGCGTATCGGTGATCCCCGACCAGGTGCGGGTAATATCCAACCGATCGCGCCAGGAAAAAGCAACGCCACCGAGGTTGTGACCTCGCTGGGGGGCAATTTCTTCTTGCCATTGTTGATAATAAGCCTGCGCTTTTTCCAAGTCGCTAGGTTCAGCTAGCCGTTGCTGCGGAGTAAGGCGAAGCCGCCCCTCAGCGTCTATTACCTGCGGACCAAATTGCGCCAAAAAGTAAGGTCGCCCCGGATGATGGGCTTGATAGATTCTATCTATTTCAGCTATAGGACGTTGAAAAGTAGCGTTGATCCCAATCAGGTCTATCGAAGGCACATAGACCCCCAGGTCGGTCAAAGCCTGCCCCAGGTTGGCGCCGTGCTCCAGAACAATAGCTACCGGCCGGGAGCCATCAATCCGATGAATCTCCTGAGCCAGGTCTTCGATTAAGGCCAGGTAAGCCTGACGCTGATGCCGTAAGTAAAGTGGCGTAGCATAGTGAGCCTGATGTTCCCAGGTCCCATCGCCCAGGACCCAGGCCAAAATAGCAGGAGCATCTTTCCAGCGACGTACCCGGTCTAGTACCTCTTGGCGCACGTTGGCGATGGCTGAGCTGTCCCTCAAAAAATCTATCCTTGGGTCGAAAGGAAAGCCATATAGCACTTTCAGGTTGTGAGCCTTAGCCTCCTTCAACAGGTTGTAATCATAGACCGAAGGGCCATAACGGCGAATGGTATTGCCGCCCATTTCACGGATTTGGGCAAAATCCTGGGCCAGGACTTCCCGGACCAATGGCGTCTGATCGTCGCGCCAGGAGTGCCCGGAAGTGTAAGCCACCCCTCTCAGGTAGAAAGGGGCTTGATCGACCGTCCAGCGGTATTTGCCATGAGGCCCGCGTGAAAGCCCACGCTGGGTATGTTCGATTTGATGAACAGGCCAGATCAGCTCTGGCTGCCGGGCAATGCTAGCGACATAAGGATGAGCGAATGGTGCCACTGGCTGGCCCATAGCATCTGCCAAAGTTTCCAGTTCGCCGCTCCCTGGCAGGTCAGTGGCTAGTACCCCCTCAATGGGCCATTCTCGTAGGAGTTCCCAGCCTGCTATGGCGAAGCTATCTGCCTTCAGCCCGGTCAAAAACACCGGACAAGCCCGCCAGGCAGGATACTCCTTGGCACTGGCCTCAACCTGCTGATGGAGCAGGTGCGGCCCCGCACTGGCCAAGCTACGGACTACCCTCATCGGAGGCTTGGTCAAGCTGCTGTCTAGTGCAGCTTCCATGGGCCATACCCATGTGAGGTTTTCCACTCCACGTGCAGCAAAAAAGTCGTAGACATAACGCCAGGCCACCACAAAATCTGGTTCTTCTACGGGACCAATAGGGGCGAGATAAAGTCCATAACCGAGTTTGGCAAAGTCATAAGCCAAGCTATCAAGCCAGCGGTCGTACCGGCCAGCGGGCAGGCCAGCCAAGAGGTCGTGCCAGCTAGGTTGGCCCCTTTCCCAATCCCAGCGCACATAGGGAACATAGCCCCAGTCTAGCACAGTTGAAGGAGGTATTTGACTAGCTGAGGCAAGTTCTCCCCACGGAAGGTCGATGACAGCCAGGTGCTGAGAAGGAACAGTAGAGCCATTGGGTGCTTCAAATAGGGGCGTCCCCCACTTGAGCCCGGCATAGTCTCGAATACGGCCTCGTTCGTTGGCAGCTATCTCCCCCGGACCAGGGTAGCTAGACCAAACGCCTGCCAAGTGCAGGCCGAATATTCCCCAGGCTGCCATGGTCAGGAATCCTACTACCTTCTTGGCCCGTAGCAATTGAAAGAGCACATCGTAGCGAAAGTCGGCCCATCGCAAGCGCCAGCGTGACCAACGACCCGTCAGGAGTTCATTGTATAATTTCTGGGTACTTTTTCGCTGAGCAATGAGCACCCCCAGCCCCAGCATTAGTATATTGGTGCCGACCAGGCTAGCCATGAACCAGGTATAAGGACTCCAGTCCAGGTACAAACCATAAGCTATGGCCCCTAAGCCCAAGCCCATCATCACGAGGTTGGGGATCGAGATGAGCCATTCATTTTTGATCACATCTCCTTTAGGCGTAGGGATGTAGGGCACCTTGATCCGAAAGATCGCATAAATAAACCCTACCAAATAAACCCACCAGCTATTGAGCAAAAGTACCCCTCCCCAGAAATGCAAGCCTTTTTCGCGCCGGTCCAGGGTCCACTTCTGAACATAAAGCCGGTTGAGGCCTAAGAAGAAAAGCACCAACGCTACCGCCTGAAAGAGCGGCAACATGTCGGTATGAAGGGGTACTCGCGCTATGAGCAGGGCCCAGATGGGCAAGATCATATCGATGGCAGCGATTAGCCCGGTCAGAAAATAAAGGGGGATGCTGAGATAGTGGAGTATTTGACGCCAGGTAAGGCCCTGCACCAGCTTGGGAAATTTGTAAAACAATAAGTCAAAAGTGCCCCGCGACCACTTTAGTTGCTGCTTGTAAAAAGCTGAGAGGGTTTCTGGTACCAGGCCCCGGCTCAGGTTTTCCGGCACATAGACTGACTTCCAGCCGAAGCTATGCAGGCGCATAGCCGTATGCATATCTTCGGAGAGGCCAGCTGCGTGCCCTCCTATCTCGTCAAGAGCCGCTCTTCGGAAGGTGCAGTTGGCCCCAATGGCCTGCACCGTACCGTAGGTATTCATCGACATCATCATGGGGCCGTAAAAGTGGTAGGTGTGCTCTGCCGCAGCCTTAGCGATGAGGCTATCGGCCTGGTTGCCATAGGCCTGGATACACTGCACAAACCCCACTTTCTCTTCCTCAAAATAAGGTAAGGTCCGGTCTAGAAAATCAGGCCGGGGCCGGTGATCAGGGTCCAGAATCACACAGATTTCTCCCTTGGCGTGATTTCGTAGGGCATAGTTGATGTTGCCTGCTTTCGCATCGGGCTTTTCTGGTCCGCGGTAGACATGGACTACCCCTAGCTCGGCACATACCTGCTTGAGGTAAGGATCATTTGATTCGTCGCAGAGATAAGTTGTATGTGGATACGTAACCGCTTGCATAGCCTTAAGCGTATCGATGACCATGTCATAGGGCTCGCCGGCGAAGTAGGTAGTGAGCATATCTACGGTCCAGCTGCGGGTAACCGGTGGCGGTACCGGCGCGCTTATCGCGGCATAGTGGTACCATTCGTGCAGCAGGCGCAGCAGCTTGAAAGTAACCGTTATCAGTAGAAGAAAATATAGCGGCCAGTAGCCTGGTCGGGTGCCGGTGTAGAACCAGAATACCAAGTGGCCCACACTCGCAAGCCCTCCTGCTAAGAGGAGCCACAAGATACGTTGCTCTGCCGGGGTAGGTGGTAAAATACGTTTTCCATCAGGAATATCGGCCCGGATTTCGACGTTTTCATTGGAGAACTTGCGGAGTAGCATGATGCCTGCGGGGTAACCTTTTCTAAAAAAAGAAAAGCTGATGTATTAGGGAAAATTAAAAGGAGAAAGCACTCCTGGAAAGAAAGGGGTGAGAAAGGTGCTGCGGTTTCTGGTTTAATGGAAAACTCTTCCTTTAGCAGGGTTGAGGTTCAGGAATATGGATTACGTCTCATTCTTCCCCTCCTGAGATAAGTAAAGGAAGCAATACGCTTTCTGACTGGGGCAAATTAACTCCTCTCCTTCCAATGGAAATTTAACCCAGCATTTTTTTCTTAGCTTGAGGAGTACTATTACCCTAAAGCCCAAACACCGACTAAATTAGGGGGTATCCCTAGCTAAACCAAGCCGTTAATAACGTGGTTTGAACAGCCTAAGAACGATTATGAGCAACTCAATTTTTCGATATGTCTTGGTGACTTGTCAAATACGGAATAACAGGTAATACCGCGTCTACTTAACTTAATCCTAAACTTTTTACGCATCTATTAACTGAGATGCGACTCGTTTGGCTCCGGAAAAATGGGCTATTTAGCCTATAAACATTACCTCACGATAAGGTTAATCCTCTTTTCCCGACCATTCGTCGCCTCCTTAGCTGGACCGGGACCGGTTAGCCTTCTGGCTTCCCTCAGTTTACCGGGAGATCTGCGACCGGTTTCTCCACGGCATACTGAGCATCTTTGGGACCTTTGCCGACAAAGAAACCGCCGGAATGCTAGCTCATCGCTAAAGCCGCCCTTCGACAAGCTTCCCGATGCACCGGTTTTTAACCTCGGTTTGCCGATCTTCGACAGAGGCCGCCCCAACCGGGAACCCTCCAAAGGGTTTCAGAACCCCTTTGAGTACCAACCGCCTAAATTGTCAGAGAACCCTTATTCTTTGCGCCTTTTCTTAATGACTTGGGTGAGAAAAGCATATAGGTCGATCCCTTCTACTTTTTACACTATGCCATAAGCCATCGTTTTGTTGTGCAATTTCCGAACCAAAATCAGCAAGAATAAGATAGGATACAAAAATTATTCCCCTTCGACTTTCGTCAAAGGGGAATATTGTTCAGTCCGAATGACTAAAGCAGTATTTAGTACTTAGACCAGCGACGGAAGTAACGGTCTCC
>CAZIVQ010000084.1:0-9209 GCA_964542415.1 uncultured Bacteroidia bacterium
CTTACCAAGGTATTCGCCTTTCAAAAGGGGGAGGTTATTTTTCTCACGTTACTAATGCTTCCGAAGCTAAGGAGCGCTTCGAAAATAACTTTATATGCTTGCTTGAGCTGCCCGACGAGCCGGGACAGGTCTGCGCAAGCACTGATAAGTTATTTCCTTAGCGTTCCTGCGCAGGGATAGGAGAGGGGGGGACGACTAAGCCAGCCGCTTTACCTGCCAAAAAGCCAACCCGGTAAGCCCTCCCATGATGGCTGCTGCGGTAAGCATGGTTGGTGCTTCGTTGCTGGGGTCTTCCAGGGCCCAGCCCAGGATCACCGGTGCCAGGGCCGTGGCGAAGACCATGCCGGTAGAAGTGATGCTGCGAATGGCACCGAGATGGCGCGTGCCGTACAACTCGGCCCAGGCTGCGGTAGAAGTGAGGCTATTGAGGCTGGCCGAAATTCCACTTAAGAGAAAAAATACCACCATCATGGCGGGATGGTCGCTAAGGGTGAGCAGCAGCACGGCAATGATCTGGGGAAAAAGCATAAAAGAAAAGACCCGCCGGGCGGTAAAGCGATCGATGAGCGGGCCACTGACGAGGTTGGCGAGCAGGCGCGTGGCGCCAAAAAGGGAAAGGCCTACCGCCAACCAGGCTTCGGACCAGCCATTGGCTTCCCCCAGGAGGTTTTTGTTGATCACGATGCCCGTCATGAAGAAAGGCACCCACAAGTACACCAGCGAAAGCAGGTAAAAAGAAGGACGCCGGAGCACTTCCCAAAGCGGTACGCTGACCGGTTGGTCTGCTGTTTCCGATTCTTCCTCAGGCTGGGATTGGAAGGGACTGTCCTTGGGCACGAGGGTCAGGACTGAGGGGATAAATATCAGCAGTATGGCGGCCGCAGTCAGCAGCCAGGTGGTGCGCCAGTCCAGCCAGCCTAGCAGGGCCACGATCAGCAGCGGCAGCACGATTTCCGCGATGGACACCCCGAAGCTCACCAAAGACAGGGCTTGGCCACGCATCTTGGTGAAGTAGCGGGCCGTGGCCGTGGCGGCGGTGAGGCCCATCAGGCCTTGCCCGCAAAGCCGCAGCCCGAAGAGGGCGGCAAACAGCAGGTAGGCATTGGATACCTGCGAGGCGAGGACGCAAAAGGCCGCGTAGCCCAGCCCCAGCCCCAGGCTGAAGTATCGCAGTTTGACCCGGTCGAGCAGGCTGCCCACCCAAGGGAGCACAAACGCCCCCAGCAAAGTGGCCCCGGCGTAGATCCAGTCGAAGGGGCCGTTGTTGTCTGCCCCCAATACCACCAGAAAGTAGGTGACGTAAAGGGAGAGGAAAAACGACTGCCCCGGACCAGAAAAAAAGTAGTGCAAAAGCCCGTAGGCGAGGTAGCGGGGATAGGTGCGGAGGAGGTAGAGGTAATGCATGCGGTAAATTGATGCGACCGCGAGCCGTAGCAGGCCGCAAAGTTGGGGAATAATTCTTATCCGCAGGGTCCTGCCAGGAAATTTTCTCCGAAAATCCCCATATTTGTCTGGTTTTCGGCTATATTGAAAATTAAGTCAAGGGGAGGGAACAATCTGCACGGGGCGAGAAGCGAATGAAATGAAACCGCCTCAGACCGTCTCGCCCTTCTCATCTCTCGTTTCTCACCTCTCATCTCTCATTTCTCATCTCTCACCTCTCACCTCCCTCCTCCGCCTAATGTGGGAAGAACTTTGGCAAATCGCATGGGAGCTGATCCAGACCACAGAGTTCTGGCAGTATGCCACCATTCCCACCATCAGTGGGATCGTAGGCTACGTCACCAACGTGCTGGCGCTCAAGATGACATTCTACCCCCTCGACTTCTGGGGGGTAGGCAAGCTCGGCTGGCAAGGCATCATTCCTTCCCGGGCGGGAGTTATGGCCGGTAAAGCTGTGGACCTGCTGACCAAGAAGCTCATCACCATCGAAGACCGCTTCGAGCAGATCGAGCCCGAGCGGGTAGCGGAGGAAATGGAGCCGCCGCTCAACCGCCTGGCGGTACAGATCATCAATGAGGCCATGGAAGAAGAGGCTCCCGTGCTCTGGGAGAGCGTGCCCCTCATGGTCAAGCAGCGCATTTATCAAAAAGTCTCGGATGAACTGCCCGAAGTGGTCTCCGAACTGATGCAGGACATCAAGACCAACATCACCGACCTGCTCGACCTGCGGGCCATGGTGGTCGAGGAACTAGAGTCCGACCGGGACTTGCTCAACCAGATTTTTCTCCGGGTAGGGGAAAAGGAGTTCCGGTTCATCGAGCGCTCGGGGCTCTATTTTGGGTTTTTCTTCGGGGTGTGGCAAATGGCTATTTTTCTGGGCCTCAACTTGGCGGGCTTCAACGTGGGCTGGATTTTGCCCTTGGCGGGCCTCTTGGTCGGCTGGGCCACCAATGCCCTGGCCCTGCGCATGATCTTCCAGCCCCTGCGGCCGCGCCGCTTCTTGTTTTTCACCTTTCAAGGCCTTTTTCTCAAGCGGCAGATGGAAGTGGCCGAAGCATACGCCCGCATCATCTCAAACCGCATCCTCACCTCAGAAAACATCTTTGAGCGCCTGATCACCGGCCCCGCCTCCGACCGCCTGATGCTGATCGTGCAAGCCCACGTGAAACGAGCGGTAGATGCCACCGCCGGGCTTTCCAAGCCCCTTTTTCAGCTCACCCAAGGAACCCACAAGTACATCGAGATCAAGCAGCACGTAGCCGCTCGCTTTGTCGAGGAACTCCCTCATTCTATCCGGCATATTTTCTCCTACGCCGAAGAAGCCCTCGACATCGAAAACACCCTCCGCACCCGTATGCAGGCCCTTAGCCCCGTGGACTTTGTCGGTTTTCTCCGGCCCGTCTTCCAGGAAGACGAATGGAAACTCATCCTCACCGGGGCCATGCTCGGGTTCTGGGCCGGCTTTGCGCAAATGGCTTTTATCTTTGGCCAGAGTTTGTTTGGAGGGTAGGGGAGGAGGGGAAGACGGGAAGATGTGAAGAAGGGAAGACGGGAAGATGTGAAGAGGGGAAGAAGTGGAGACGTGAAGAGGTGGAGAGGGGAGGAAAGCGTTTTGCCTTTTCCTTTTTGGTTTAGCTACGCGGTTAGCGGGAGGCTTGCACCCTAGTGTTTTCCGGACGGATTACGCGTTACGGCTTAGAAAGCGGTGGTACAGGAGGCGGCCCTGTCCCCCTTTCGCCTTGCTTGCCCTACTTGGGTAGAAGAGCCTACTTTTTTGTTTCCTGGATGGTTTTTCGGATGTAGCGTAGGTAGCCATTGAGGAGGCCTTCAAGTTGATTGAGGCGCTGATTCAGGTCCGCGTACTTTTCTGGTTCGATGAGGTCGCGCTGCTGGGCTTTTTGCACCCAGGTTCGCGCTTCATGCAAGGAGCCTCGGGCGTAATAGCAAAACTGGAGGTTTTCCCGGAAATGAAACCTTCCGTATCCCTCTGCTAGGTTGGCTGCCACGGAATCAGCGGCCCGTACCCACTGCTTTCCCAAGGTTTGCCGGGCAAAGGAATCCCAGCTGGAAGCAATTTCCCAGGCTTCCTTCCCCAACTCCATCGCCAACTGGTATACCTTCAACTGACCCAAGCTTCGGATCGGCCCGCTGGCTTCAGCCATATTTACTTTTTCACTTTTTGACATGTTCACTTTCTGACCTTTTGACTTTTTAACTTTTTAACCTTTTGACCTTTTCACCTTCCCCCCCTCACTTCATCTGCCCTTCGTCGGCGAAAGAGTAAAAGCCGCGATGGGAAATGATCAGGTGGTCGAGCACGGGCATGTCAATAAGCTTACCGGCTTCGCGGAGCTTGCGGGTGATGTTGAGGTCAGCGCGGCTTGGGGTGAGGTTGCCGGAGGGGTGGTTGTGGGCGACGATGAGCCCGGAGGCGAGGTGGAGCATGGCCTCGCGGAAGACGAGCTTGGGATCAATCACCGTGGCGGAGATCCCGCCGGTGAAGATGCGCTGTTCGCCGGTGATCTCGTTGTTGCGGTTGAGGAAAAGGAGGTAAAAGACTTCGCGCTCTTCGTCGGCGAGCTTGGGCTGTAAGTAGCGGGCGGCAATGCCTGACTGGGTGACTTTGATCCGCTCGGGATGGGCGTACTCCTTGCGGCGGCCGAGCTCGAAGGCCGACACCACCGAGATGGCCTTGGCCGGCCCGATGCCGTTGAAACGGGTGAGGGCTTTGAAGCTGCTGCGGGCAAGGCCAGCCAAGCCGCCGGTCTCTTTGAGCAGGTGGCGGGCCAGGTCGATGGCCGACTGCTCCCGGGAGCCGGAGCCCAGGAGGATGGCAATGAGCTCAGCATCATTTAGCGCGCCGATGCCTCGCTGCATGAGTTTTTCGCGGGGACGATCTTCGGCCGCCCAGGCCGTGATGGGTATTTGTTGGTAGGGCATGGAAAAATTTGGTTGGGTGGCCCGGCACCGCCCGGCCACAGGTGAAACTGTCCCCAAGTAGCGACAGCCCGCCTGATTTTCTATGGAAACCTTCCCCCGAAAGGTAACGACAAAAAGCCCGCCGTGAGGCGGGCTTTCATAGTCAATCTATTCATTCTCAGCGTATTGCCAGTCCAGGCAGGTTACACTGCATTAAGCCAATTTATTGACGTGTTTGCTCAGTTTGCTCTTGAGATGAGCAGCGGTATTCTTGTGAATAATGTGCGCCTTGGCTACCCGGTCGATGTGACTGAATACCTTGGACAGCATCTCCTGAGCGGCCGCTTTGTCTTCGGTTTCACGCAGACGCCGAACGAGCGTGCGCATGGTGGTTTTTCTATAACGGTTGCGCAATCTGCGCTTGGCATTCTGTCGAATTCTCTTCTTTGCCGATTTACTATGTGCCATACAGATCTTTAGATTGAACGTGAGCGCAAAGATACAAGACCCAGCCCAAAAAACAATACCCGCCCCCACTTTGGCCCTAAAAAAGTTGGGGTGCCCGGCCGGGCACCCCGCATGCATGGGTCAGCGGATGAATTTCTTCACAAAATCTTGCAGGAACTTCGATTTGTCCTCCTCAGGGGCAACTTCAAAACGGAAGCCCTCCTCACTTTTGCGCTTGTCCACGGCTTCCTGCAGCGGATAGTTGTACTCATCATAATAGGAAGAAACGGTCTGGACCACCTCCCCTTCAAAGTGGAAGTACACCCAGTTAAATTCATCCACCTCCAGGTACATCGTTACCTCATCGGGCTGCTTCTCCCCATCGGCACCGATGGCCCCAAAGTTGTAGACGATTTTGCCGGTGATCTTCTTGTTGATGGGGATACCATTGATCCCGATCAAGCCAATCTCCCCGTCGCTGTAAAGGGCTTTGTACTGCCGGTCGTAGCTGAAGTCTACGCCCGAGAGCAGGACCGTGTAGGGCAGCTGCTGAGCCAAGCGCACATCGGTATAAACCATGGCGTTTCGCACGTTTTCGAGGAATTTGGCCGTCTCCCGTTCTCCCGCTTTCCCTTTGTCGAGCAGTTCAGAGGTACTCTCGATGAAGTTGTGCTGGTTGAAGTCGATGTTCTTGTTGGCCGTGGTGAGGAACTTGAGGTTTGCGGCCAGCTTCTCTAGCTGATCCTTGGGCAGCACCGGCATGTTCATCCCCAAGATCAGGTCCGTGTTGAGGGTCCGGTTGTTGAGGTCTTCTTTCCAGGCCCCGGCCATGACCATGTCGGAGGTTTTCTCCGGAAAGTCGTAAGGGAAGTCCAGGTACCCCTGGGCCGTGATGGTGTTGTCGGCATCATTGAAGCTGACGGTAGCGCCCTTGAAGGTCTGGCTCTTGAGCTTGGCCTCAGAGCCTATCCGGAATTCTTTCTTTTTCCGGTCAAAAGTCAGGCCGCCCGAGGCAGTCAGGACTTCGGCATCGGCTTCGTCCTCCTTGGCCTGGAGAAAGTTGGCATAAAAGACCCGCTGCTCGGGGCGGTAGTTCAGGCCCACGGTCAGCTTTTCCCCCGCGCCGTTGGTGAGGTCGTCGGCGATAGGAATAAAGACTGAGTCGGGGTTTACGATGGTTTTGGCGAAGGTAAACCACGCCCCCTTGAAGACGGGGTTTTCCGATTCGATTTTCACTTCTCCCTCGAAGCTCAAAAACTTACGCGAGGCATCGAGTTCGGTCTTGCCCCGGAAGAAAATCCGCTCGGTGAGGTAAAACTGGTCCGCCTCCTTGATCACCCCGGAAGCGATGGTGGTGGTGTCGGCATTGACCGTGATGTTATCGAACTGGATAAATTGCTCTTTGCCGTTGACCTCGATGTAGTCGTATTTTCCTCCTCCTTCATACTCATGCCGGGAAAAGATGGCCACAAAGCCTTCGTAAATCTTGTGGAGCTTGGTTTCTTGGTCGGCTTCGACGGTGGCGTTGACCAGGGGCTTGAGGTACCCACTCTCTTGGATCACAACCTTCGCATCGGGCGGGGTGATCTGGGCATCGGCCACCAGGATAAACGGCACCCCGGAGATTTCCACGTCGCGGTTGTCCAGCCGGTAGGAAGCCGACTTGGCCGTGAAGCGCAGGCTGTCCTGCTTGGGGTCGATGGACACGAAATAGTTGTCACTTTGATACGAACTCACGCCGACGAGTTTGAGGGCCTGCGTGCTGCGCTGGTACTCGCCCTTGGCCAGGGTGGTGGCGTATTGGTGGACCGGAAAAGTGGCCAGGGTGCCATCCAGCTTCTTGGTTTCAAAGCTAGATTTGTGCCGGAACACGTCGTAGGTGATGTCCACGTTTTTGGCCAGAAAATGGGTGATCGAAGGGTCTGCTTCGTCCACCAGGGCAAAATCACAGCCCGGAGCCACAAAGTCCATTTCGTTGAATACGATGCTGTCACCGCTCACTTTTACCTGCCCCATCACGATCTCTCCCTGGCCCACCATGCCCTTCTCCGATATGCTGAGGGTACCGTCGAATTTGCCTTCGCCCCCAAAGACCGAAAGCGACTCGTAGGTCGAACTGATGGCCAGGGCGTTGTCTTTGGTGTACCACTTGTACATGGCAGAATTGGCGTCTACCTGGGGAAAATAAACCCCACCCCGATAGCCCCGCTTGAGGTTGAAGTAGCTGACCTCGGCCATGACCGAGTCAAAATGGAACACAAAGGAGTCGCTCTTGGCGACGGTCCCCAGGTACTCCACCCGCCCGTCGCCTTGCAGCCCCTTGCCATCGAGCTTGATCTCATTGAAGTAGCGGCCATTGCCATCATAGATGCGATAACCATCTGCCGGGGTCTGCTGTTGGAAGCCCAGGGTAAAGTCCTCCATCACCGAGAGTTCCTGCCGGAAGGTGGGAAAGATCTCGGAGGAGAAAAATTCGCCTTCAAAGCGGAGGTTTCCTCCGTCAAATGATTCCAGGCTGTCCAGGACAAAGGGGTCCACCGCAAAATACATCTTGTCCTTTTTGTAGACACCTTTTTCGATTTCCGGCTTTTCCCAGTAAAGATAGGACTTAGAGTAGCTGTCAAATACCGGGAAAGACGCATAATTTTCTTCGCCGCTCTTGTTGTTCGGCGCATCAATATGGATGGCCCCGGTAATGCCTTCAAAGACGGTGTTGCCCAAAGCGCGCTCAAGGGGGGTCGGCTCATAGTCTTGGGGCGGGTTGCGCAGCAGCACAAATCGGATGGAGTCGATGGAGTCACAAAGAATTTTGTAGCTCTCATAGTCGAAGGTAAAACTGGGCTTCTCAGGGTCGCTGGAGTAGAAGTTGATTTTACCTGAAGCCATGGTCCCCCCAAACTGGAGGTTACGGTTTTGCTGCACCCGCACTTCGTTGTTCAGCGGCACCACCCGCAGAAAGACCGAGTCTGAAAGGGAGAAAAAAGGAACCCCACGCATCACGATCCCCATGTCGTTGAGGTTCATGCTGGCATGCTCGCCCGAGTCTACCTTGGAGATGATCTGGATGGCGTCGAAGTCCTTGACCTTGCGAGCAGCCATGGCCCAGTTGAAAAGCTTGGGCAAAGCCGTAATTTCTCTGCTCTCCTTGTCATAGGTAATGAAACCCGATCCTTCCAGGGCCGGCAACATCAGCTCAAAGGCTTCCTTCTGGTCCCGCATGCGCTGATATTCTGGCTGCTCAAGGATGCGCTCCACAAAAATCGGTTCTCCCTTATTGATCACCGCAAAGCGGTAAATCATGCCGATGGGGTTGGCACGCAGCACATTTTTGAACTGGTCGAAACGCGCTTTGGTAAAATAGTCGAACGACTCGATGGCGGAGACTTTATTCTCCCGGTCCACAAAAGCGGTAAACTTCAGCTCTGGCGTGCTCAGGTTCCAGATGATGGTCTCGAAATAAAGGAAATATTCGTGGTAAGAGCTGGTAAACGGAATGCTCTTGAAGTTGGAGCGCTTGGGCTTTTTGAGCACGATGGTGGTGTCGGACGTGGTGTAGAGCACATCCATGGCCGGGTGATAGATAGAGTCAGTATCTGAGGTGTAGATTACCGCTTCATTGCCTCTGCCGACCATTTTTTCCTGGTCCAGGATAAAGGCCTCCCCTTCAAGCTTCATCACCGTCTTGGCCTGGCGTTGGATCTCCAGCTTGGCTTTGACATGCTGCTGCACCTTGGCCGGCAGGCCAGATTCTTCGAGGTATGGGGCCGCTTCTCCTAAAGCCTCCTCCCCATAGCCCTCCTCCGCATACGCATCTCCTTCTGCTCCCATATCCCAGTCGCTTTCGTCGTACCAGTCGGTATCCGACTCGTAGCTGGCTTCGTTATCCACAGCCAGGTCCCACTCGTCGGCTGAGAAGGTCGTTTCCAAAGCCTCGTCCTCGTAGAGCGACTCGGCGGCATAGGGGTCGGAGATGCTGGTGCTGCCTGCGAGTTCGCTGGGATCATAGTCCACCCAGATGTCGTAGGAGGTACCGATTTTGCGGGTGCCCTTGAGAGAAAAGCCGCCCTCATACCGGACATTGGGGATAAAGTTGTTGATGACTACGCCCCCCTCGTGGCTTTTGAAGAAAGGGTAGTTGGCCGTGTTGAGGGTTTCGAAGCCCACGTTCCGGTCTTCAAAGCGACCCGTCAGCGGCTCATCGATCAAGCTTTTGTAGTAAAAAATCACGGTGTCCACCTTGATCAAGCCGTAGTTGAACTTCAACTTGTAGCGCTGGAAGTCACAGTAGACATCCTCGGCCGGGAGGGTATATGTAAGCACCGCAGATGAAAACGGAAACATACAGTATGGCTCGCACTTTTCGGTAGATATTCCCGATTTAGCGCAGCTAGTAACATACC
>CAZIVQ010000085.1:0-9196 GCA_964542415.1 uncultured Bacteroidia bacterium
GCGCCCCTACCGGTACCCGACATTTCGTAGGGGCGCCCGGCAGTGCGCCCCATGCATCCCACCCATGCATCCCGGCCATGCGGCCCGGCAGCGCAGGGCTACGCCGGGATTGACCCGGGGCGCACCACCGGAGCCCCCCTACCAGCTCGCATGCCACCCATACACCTGCGCCGCCGCCGCCCGGATCGCCTCCACCAGGTGGTCGTAAGGCTGGTCGGTGATGTCGACCAGGCCCACCAGGCGACGCTCTCCCTCGTCTCCCCGGCCGGTCAGGGGCTGGTCTTTGTATTGGTACCAATGACA
Source organism: uncultured Bacteroidia bacterium (assembly GCA_964542415.1). Classification (GTDB taxonomy): domain Bacteria; phylum Bacteroidota; class Bacteroidia; order J057; family J057; genus CAZIVQ01. The sequence continues at coordinate 304 of CAZIVQ010000085.1, forward strand.
ACCCACCGCGTAGGGCAGGCTAGCCCAGGTCTGCACGTAGTTTTCGTAGTACTGCCGGCGGCCCGCCGCATCAAAAATCTGAAAATTAGGCGGAAGCTGCCGAGGGCTACGTAAGGTGACGTGATGCTCCCCGATCAGCATGGGCAGCCCGCCGCTGAGGTGGTGCCATTCGTCCATGTCGGCGCGGATCGGCTCGTAGCTATAGACATTGATCGACAGCACATCGCACCAGCGGCCCGCCGCGGCAATCACAAAGGACGGCTTTAGCGAGCGGGTGAAGCGTGCCCCCAGGTACAAATGGTGAGGATCCCAGCGCTCGAGGGTCACGGCGATGCCCGAAAAGTAGGCCTCGGCGTAAGCCCTTTCCAGTTTTTCTACCCTTTCCCGGAAAGCCGGACTGTCCGGAAAGTCTCCCGCCTCCAGCTGCCCGACCGCTTCCCAACGCGGGTAAGTCGTTCCCCAGGCGGCATTGAGTGCCGCCAATTCGCCATATTCTTCCTCCAGCCTCTCCTGCCAATGCTGCCGCACATAGTCATCTGGCCCGGCCCGCTCCAGCAGGTGCAGCTCATTCCAGGGCAGCTCATTGTCGACGAAATAGCCCAGCAGCAGCGAGTCATCCTGCCATGGGGCGCAGCGCTGAAACAGCGTGTCGAGGTGGGCCCGCCAGGCCGGGTCGAAGGCATCGGGCAGGCGGCTCTCACCGATGCGGGGCGAGCCGCCGCCATTGCTTTGCAGGGCGCGGGTGTAGGGCAGGGGCGTCTCGGCCAGCACCGTCTCGTGGGCCCAGTTGCCGAGGGTATTCAGCCCCCAGCTTTGCAGGCGGCGGAAGCTGACCTCGCGCCAGCGGGCCAGGCTGCCCCATTTGCGCAGCACGTTCCAGGTGTAGAAGCTGCCGTAGGCGCTGTCTTCGTGGGCTTCGGAGAAAGGCCCTTCGGGATCGGGCAGGGCCTCGAACCAGCTCTCGCGGCCGCCCCAGCGGGTGACGTCGCTCCAGGGATATTTGTGGCGCAGACCGGTCACGCCCATCGACCAGAAAGGGTAGCCCGCCGGATCGACCAGCCACCAGCTCACCAGGCTGTCGGCCTGGAGCGGGCCTTTTTCCAGGCGAAAGTGGCCAGTGGCTTCGAAGCGCGGCCCGCCGGTCCAGCCGCCAAAATGGCTGCGGTTGGGAGGCGGGGCCAGGGTATCGAGCCGGGCGAGTTCGGCCCGGGCAGCGGTGCGGAGGTCGGTCTCGCTTTGCACCTTTTCGGGCCAGGTGGTGGCGTAGCGCTGCCCGAAGCGGTCGCGCAGGGGCGGGGCGGGCGCTTGCCGCGCCTGCAAGCTCATGTTCTCCCAAATCAATTCTCCCTCCACCTCCCACCTCAAGCGCTCGGGCCGTTCGTGGCTGCCGGTCAGCGGCAGCTCGTCCAGCGAAAGCCAAAGCAGATGCGAACCCGGAGCCAGCTGCCAGCGGGAGGGGAGATGCGCCCGGGCCCCGCGCAGGCGCACAGCGACGGTGACGCTGTCCACGCCGGGCACCTGCACCGACAGCGTCAGCGCCTCATAATCGGGGTACCAGCGGGCCGGGCTTTCCAGCCGGTCCAGCAACAATTCCAGGGTGCCGCCAGAATCCTGGGGCTGTAGCCGCCAGGCCGTCCCTTGGGCTTCGAGCGCGAGTTCAGTCGTCGTATAGGCGCTCTCTGGCCAGGTAGCGGGCGCACTGGACCAGGTTTGGGCGGAGAGCGAGAGGGGCAGGAGAGCAAGCAGAAAAAGGAGGCTTCGCATGGCGGGGGTGGCTGGAAGGTTTGGGGAGAAAGAGGCCTCCCTGAGCCCTTGGTACCATTCCGCCCGGCTCACCCGTTTTGTAGTTGATAAAGCAGCCTCAATGGGCATGAAAGGGCTTTTTCAATTTCGGCCACGCCGGGTTTTAAAGAGAGTAAGTATGCCTGAAATTCGGCGGATCGTTGGTCTGAGTCGGGTTACGCGCCCAGTAGATCCTATTTTGCGCTGCGAAATTACTGCCTAATTATCCGATTCTCCCTGGACCAAAAACCAGACCAAGGCTGGTAGGCCAATCAAGCAGCTCAGGCCCAAGCAGACATTATCAGGATTGGTATCGGGATCGCGCCGGTGATAAAAGCGCAGCGGATCGAGCTGCTGCTGTTTGGCATTGTTGGCTCGGGCAAATGCCTCCGGCCCCATCACCTGAGTACCCACCACCGTGAAGGGGTCGTCGATGACGTAGGCACTACTGGGGTCGGTTTCGAGGTAGTAGGTGAGGTAATTGCGGAAGCTGTAAGGCGCCTCGGTGCTGAGCCGCAGGCTGCGCGATTCGTCGGCCGTTTTGACCGGCGGGATGCTCCCCACCGGATAATGCAGGTCAAATTTGCGCAGGCTCACAAAAGCGCCCGGCGCGATGGTCAGGGTCGGCTGGCCAAAGCGGGTGTAGGCATTGTTGCCTTGATAGGTGGAAATGTACAGGCTACCGTCCTCGCCCTCGAAGTAGGGATAGCCCTGCCCATTGACGATCAGGCTGCTGCGGCTCAGGTCGAGGGTCAGGGCTTTGGGGGTCTGGTTGTAGAGGTCAAACTGGAGGTGGCCGCCTTCATGCCAAAGGTTGTAGTGGACGCGCAGGTCGCCATGGTCGGTGATGTGGGGCTGTTCGCCCTGCCGGCCACCGGTGTACTGCACCGAGGTGACCTGGTAAGAAGAATACGAGACGCAGCTGCTCAGCAGCGCACCAACAAGAAGAAGCGGGAAAAGATGGCGCATGAGGAAAGGGGTTGGAGTGAAGGCCCCGGTCAGACCAGAGCCCACGAAAAATACCTTTCCTTATTGGCCGCCACCACCCCAAATGAACCAGCGTGTCTGATCCCCGAGTTGCCGTGCCAGATCAGTACCCATCCGTCAAAAAGGGAGGCCCAGGGTCACCGGAAAAAACGGGTTGCGGAGGGGCTGGATGGGAGATATGCAAAAGGATTGACAAGCCCCGATCCCCAGGGGAGAAGTCCAGGGCCTGCCGGGGAGGGCGGTTTGCATCCTGCTCGCTGGCCAGAAATAGGCCCCCTGCTTACTCAAACTCCATTTGGGGTAATGCCACTATCCCGATGAGTAGCAGCGACAAGCCTATCGACGTACCCACCCCCCAGCAAGCCTTGTTTTCCTCTTCTTCCGAGTTCCGCACGTGATAGAAACGCAAAGGATCGTCCAGTTGCTGTTTGGCCTTGGAAAAGGCCATCTCCCCCATCAATTGGGTACCGATGACGGTGAAGGGGTCCTGAATGGTGTAAAATTGGCCGGGTTCGTCTTCGAGGGAGTAGGTGAGGTAATTGCGGAAGGTGAAGGGCTCCTCCGTGCTGAGGGGAAGGCTGCGGGATTCATTTGCACTGTTGACCGGGGGCATGTCTTTTACGGGATAACGGAGATCGAATTTTCGCACGCTTACGAAAGCATTGGGCGGAATGGTCAGGCGGGGTTGGTCAAACCGGGTGTAGGCACTGCCGGTGGTGTAGGTCGAAATAGCGAGTTCAGTTCCTTCGGAGGAAAAATCCGTGTACGCCTCCCCATCGAAGTAAGGAAAAGCCTGCCCATTCACGATCAGGCTGCTCTTGCGCAGGTCGAGGGTCAGGGGCTGGGAGGTCTGGTTGTAAAGCTCAAACTGGAAATGCCCGCCTTGGTGCCAAAGGTTGTAGTGAATGCGCAGGTGACCGTGGTCGATGATATGGGGCTGCTCGCCCTGCCGACTGCCGGTGTACTGCACCGTGGTGACCTGGTAGGCGGGCAAGCTACAGCCGCAGGCCAAGGCGGCGAGGAGAAACAAAAGGGTAAAAGTTCGCATGGGAAAAGCTGTTTTGGGGTGAAAGCCCCGGCCAGAACGGAGCCTACGGAAAATAACTTTCTTTATTGGCCCCTGCCACCCCAAATGAACATTCGTGTCCGTTTTCCCTACCAACGTGCCAGACCAAGGAACAAGCGTCAAAAAGTGATGCCCGTGGTCACCTGAAAAAATTGGTTGCGGATGGTTTGGGTAGGGTCCTGCGAAAGGATCGACAGGCCGTAGCGCCCTTCCAGCCGGAAGCGCCGCAAGAAGCGTACCCCCACCCCCGCCGTAAACCCCAGGTCCCAGGGGTTGACGTCCAGGACTTGGAAAGGGATGCTGTTCGCATCTTGCCCAAAGACCTCCCGCGCCAGGAGCATGCGGCTGCCGTAGAGGCCCGCCCGGAGAAAGAGCGGCTCGCCAGGATTCAGCTCCATGAGCAGCGGCAGCATCAGGTAATCGTAAGTAAAGCGCTGATTTTGCGAGCCCCCGATGCGCACCCCCTGCCGCTGGTAGAGCAGCTCCGGGGTGAAGCGTACCTTGCGGGTGTAGGAACCCCGATCCGCAAACAGCCCCACGGTATAGGCCGAAATCGCCCCGAAGCGGTTGGGGTTATTGGGAAACGTCTGCCAGGCGAGGTTGTAGCCGCCTTTCATGCCAAAGACCCAGCCTTGGGCCGCGAGCGGGCTGCTGAGACAGAGCAGCAGGAGGAGGGAGAAGAAATGTTTCATCAGGAGAGAAAAGAAATGAGAGATGAGAAATGAGACAGGCGATGTGACGACAAGCGACTGAGCGACGAGCGATGTGACGATAAACGACAAGCGATCAGGCCGCAGGCCGACTCCCCTGTGCCCTCCTCACGCGGTGTTTTTCACCCGCCTCCGTGCCCTCCCGGTTTTACCGCGATCCATGATCAGTGAAAATCTACTGTGTCCCCCCGGTTTCTCCGGGGTCCGAGATCTGCGGTAAAAAATAGAGATCCGACAAGCGATGTGACGATAAGCGACCAAAGACCGCAAGGTCGAAGCTTTGCGCCCTCCTACGCCCTACTTGGCAAAAAACTCCGTGCCCCCCCGTGAAATCTCTTCCGAGTCCTCCGTAGCAAAAACCTCCGTGCCCTCCGTGAAATCTCCTCTGTGTCCTCTGTGGTAAAATAAGCGACACCTTCTTCTCTGCGAAACTCTGCGAAACCTCTGCGAACTCTGCGGTAAAAAATAGAGATCCGACAAGCGATGTGACGATAAGCGACCAAAGACCGCAAGGTCGAACCTCCGTGCCTTCTGTGGTAAAAACCCAGCAACCCCTCTGTAGTAAAAACCCGCTCACCCCCCCACCAGCACAATCGGCGAAGGCGAAAAGCACAGCACAAAGATAACCATCGCCAGCCAGCCCAGCAGCTGCCGGGGACGATTGACCCGATGCTCGTGCCAGGCGCGAGGGTGATCTACTTTTATGAAGCGAACCACCATCCAGGTATAGACCAGCCAGATGGCGTTCACTTGCAGGTCGGGAAAGGCCCAGCGGTGCAGGGCGATCTGCAGCAGCAAAAGGCCCAAGGCCCAAGGCAGGGCCTGTTGCCAAGGCTTAGCCGCCTGCATCTTGGCAAAGACATAAACCAGGAAAGCGCCGTAGAGCAGCAGGCTGAGCCAGCTCTCCCAGTCCGCCAGAGCGGGTATCGCTTTGGGGACCAATCCTGTCCCCCCAAAAAACAGCAGCGCCACCGTCGCGACCCGGGCAACGTAACCCGAGGTTTTGCGGCCCAGCAGGCCATAGACAATGTGGCCACCGTCCAGCTGACCGATGGGCAGCAGGTTGAGGGCAGTAAAAAAGAGGGTGAGGTAGCCCACGAAGATGAAGGGATAATGCATCAACTCGAAGCGACCCGGCAACTGCGAGGGATCCGGCGGCAGCACGGACATGAGCCAGTCGAAAAGCAGGGTGTGGCCCACAGCCAGGGCGGGCCCGTTGCCCTCCGCAGCGAGGTATTGCTCAAATTGCGCCTCATCAGGTACCCCGCCAAAGAGCTCGACGTACTCAGGGTGGATGTCGAGGATGTAGGATTCTTTGTCAGGTAAATGGGTAAAGCCATAGGCCAGCAGGGCAATGGAGATCACAAAGCCAGCCAACGGTCCGGCGATGCCGATGTCAAAAAACTTGCGGGTGCTGCCCGGCACCTGCTTGAGCATGATCACCGCCCCCAGCGAGCCGATGTTGAGGGCCCCAGGTAAAGGGAGAAACAGCGGCAGGTAAAAAGGCAAGCTGGTGCGCACCCGGTGGTAACGGGCGGTGAAGTAGTGGCCGAATTCGTGGCAGGTGAGAAAGAGCAGAAAACTCGCCGCGTAGGGCAGGCCTTGGCCGAGGTCCCGCCAGGAAAGCAAAGCCTCGGGTGGCAGCATGCCCCAGCCAAACCAGCCTTTGGCCGTCACCAATTCGGCCCCCGCCATGAGCGTCGTGAGCAGCGCAACAGCAAAAAGTGCCAGGTGAATCGTAGCCGTGAGCCAGGCCGGGCGAGGGGGTCTGAGCATGAGCAACAGGGAAAGCCAGCCAGAGAGAGCCTTGCGTCAATGGTAAGCCGCCTTCAGGCCTCTGCCGGTGAAAGATGAGCCGCAAAGATAGCAAGAAAAAGAGGGCAAAACAGACCCGGCCCCCGCCCCTTTGGATGAGGCTCATATTAAAATTTTTTTATGTGAAAGGGGGTTTTTTATTCGATCTCTCCGGCGCATAACGAGCATCCTGTCACCCCAAGGGGTAATTTTAAGCCCCACACTTGAATATTTCGGAAATAGCATTATTTTATTGGTTCCAATGGCCCGGTATTTCCTCCCGTTCGCCCCACTTTTCCCTTCGGCTACTGAGTCGGCGAAAGATGTGGGCCGATATTTGTTCTGCATTCTACCCTAAAACCTGTACTTTGATCGCAGATTGCGATTTGACTGAATTCTTATGCGAAAGCACAATGGCATGTGGCCGCAGGACATAGTGATCCTGCTCAAGATGGTCTCGCTCGGCGAGCGCCCCTGGCGCTACTCCGACCTGGCCCAGGCCCTGCATATTTCCCAAAGCGAAGTCGCCGAAGCCCTCAACCGCTGCCGGCAGGCACGTTTGGTCGATGCTTCGAAGAAGAAAGTATTCCGCCTCTCGCTGCTGGAATTCATTCAGTATGGCCTCAAATATGTCTTTCCCGCCCAGCCAGGGGCTTTGGTACGCGGCATTCCCACCGCTCACTCTGCCCGGCCCCTGTCCGAGATCATCGTCGCCGATACCGAAGCCTTTGTCTGGCCCAGCGCAGCGGGTTCCATGCGCGGACAGACGGTGCCGCCGCTCTACCCTTCCGTCATCAAGGCCATTCGAGAAGACCAGGCCCTGTACGAAATGCTCGCCCTCCTCGATGCCGTCCGGGTAGGCCGGGCCCGGGAACAAAAACTTGCCATTGAGGCCCTCACCGAAAGATTTAACGCGCCCCAATATGCTCAACAAAACCCGAAATAAACTCCTGACCGTGGCCGAAGGCCTCGGCGACCTCCTCCCCAAGGTGGTCTTTGTGGGCAGCTCCATCCTGGAAATGTACGCGACCCTCCCGGCCGCCCCCGAAATTCGTCCCACCCACGAACTCGACCTCATCATTGCCCTGCCCGCCCCCATCGAATACGTCTGCTGGGAAGATAACCTGCGGCAGCGGGGCTTCATTGCCCAGCACGACGCTGGCCCGCCGTTTTACTGGACCTACCAAGGCATTCACCTCAACTTCAAACCCCTTTTCACCGACAGCGTCACCATCGAAAACCGCTGGTACGAAGAGGGCGTTTTCCACGCCCAGAAGCTGACCATTGCCCCCGGCTGTACCATTAAGATTTTCTCCCCGGTCTACTTTCTCGCCACCAAATGCGAGGCTTTTGCCCACCGCGGCCAGGGCGATTTCCGCACCAGCGAGGACTTTGAAGACATCCTTTTTCTGCTCGAAAACCGCCCCGAAATCCAGACGGAGGTCTCCCGCGCCTTCTACGAAGTGCGGCAATACCTGCACGAGGCTTTTGCCAGCTTCTTGCACCATCCGGCCCTGGAAGAAGGCCTGCATTACCTCGTCCCCTTCGGCCATGAAGCCGAGCGCATCCCCGCGCTGATGCAGCAAATGCAGCAGCTCAGCGGGCAACCGCAGGGCCTGGCCGCCTGAGAGCTCGTGAGACGCTGGCAGGGTTCTCACCAGCCTTGGTTTTCGTAACCCTGCCTGCGTTGTTGGTATGCGATCAACGCTAGCAGGGCAAAAGCGGGGGTTTTGACAGCCCTCCCAGCTTGGGAAGGCAGAAAGCCCTCGCAGGTTCGCCGCCTTGAAGCGGCGGAAACCTGCGAGATCGGGAGGCGTTCAGCCCTGCCTTATTCCCCCTATTCCCCATTCCCCCTACTCAATCCCCCACCCCTTTTTCGCCACCCGCAGGTACTGCCGCCAGTCAAAGTCCTTGACATCATGCGAACCTGAACGGCGGTGATAGGACACGCCTTGACCGTGGCGCGGCTCGTCCGTGGCGGGCGGGTTAGCTGTATCCAGGCCTGCCAGGCCGTAGAGGCGGTAAACCGGCCCAGCCTCGTAGGCGGCAAGGTACTCGCCGGTGGGGTCGGCCCACTGATCGCCTTCGGCGCTGCCGACATAGACGGGCCGGGGGGCCATGAGCGCTATGAGCAGGTGCTGGTCCAGGGGCAGGGCCAGCTCGCGGCCGCGGTAGCGGTCGAAGTTGTCGCAAAACCAGTGGGGAAAACGCTCGGTGATCACGGCAACGGTCTCGCCGTAACCGCGCTTGGAAAGCGCCGCCCCGCCACAACCCGATTCATTGGAAACCACGAACGCGAAGCGCGGGTCGGTGGCTCCGGCCCAGAGGGCAGCTTTGCCCAGGCGGGAGTGGCCGAAGACAGCCACCTTGTCCCGGTCGACCTGCGGGTCGGCTTGCAGGTAGTCCAGGCCGCGGGAGAGGCCCCAGGCCCAGGCGGCGACCGTGCCCCAGGCGGCCGGATGCCGCGGGGTGCCGCGCCAGAGGGCATGCACCCCATTTTCGAAGCCGTCGTCGTAGTCCGGGTCGATGTCGCCGCAGTAAAGGCTGGCCAGCC
>CAZIVQ010000086.1:0-9180 GCA_964542415.1 uncultured Bacteroidia bacterium
GGACTTGCTGAAATGACCTGTTTACCTGCGGCTACGGGGCCTGGACGGGTACCTTATACCCCAGCAACTCATCCAGGCTCAGTTGCGCAATGGGATGGTAGGTCCGGCGGGCCTCCGCATAGATGTCCATGGCCAGGGTTTTTTGCCCGGTATCTTGCATCGTCCGGTAAAGGGGCATGAGAAATTTGCGGCGCCCCACCATAGTGAGGAAAGCCCGCATCTCATCATAGGCGGCTTCGTAGCCACTCCGGACGGCTTGGGTGTACCAGGCACACTGGATTTCCGCATTGCGGCTGGCACTCAGGGCAAAAGTAGCATCAAGTTCGGCCAGGCGGCTAGCTGGCAGGCTGTCAGGCAGGCTGTGGATGAAATGCAGCCATTCGTGGGTACTCCAATCCTGACCAGGCAGGGCACTGGCCGCCAGGTCTCCGGCTTGCCATTGCTGCCGGACAACCTCTACGGCCGCAAACCGCGGCGACTGTGAGGGAGACACATTCTCCGGCAAGCCCGGACCGTACACCCAAGCTTCCAGGTCGATGGCCTCGGCCGCCCCCGCATGCCGGGACAGCAGGCTGTCCTGCAATTCGGCCACAAACGCCTCCGTGGTCATGGTCTCAAACGCATGCCGGTCGAAGTAGCCCGACAGAAACTGATCAAATGCCTCCCGGCCCACGGTCTCTTCGATCAGCCGGAGCAGGTGATAGCCCTTCTCATAAGCGATGGAGGTCATGCCGTCATCGGGGTTGCGGCCAGCCAAGTCGAGCTTGAGGTGGGTATCGGCGCTGCTGTCGCCCAGTTGGGCCAATTCTCCCTGCAAGTCACGGTAGCTGATGCCCGCCAGCATTTCCGAGTATTCGCGTCCCTTGAGCGCCTCCATGATGCGCATTTCGAAGTAGACAGTAAACCCTTCGTTCAGCCAGAAATCGTCCCAGGTAGCGTTGGTCACCAGGTTACCGGACCAGGAGTGGGCCAGCTCATGGGCCACAGTCGAGACCAGAGAGCGATCCCCCGCCAGCAAGGTGGGGGTGAGGAAAGTGAGGCGGGGATTTTCCATGCCTCCGAAGGGAAAGCTGGGCGGCAGCACGATCATGTCGTAGCGCTCCCAGCGATAAGGGCCATAAAGTTCCTCCGCGAGGGTCATCATGGAGTCGATTTCGGCAAATTCGTAGGCCGCTGCTTCGATCACTGGCGGCTCGGCATAGACCCCGGCCCGGGGGCCTAGCTCCCGAAACGTCAGCTTCCCCACCGCCAGGGCGAGCAGGTAAGCCGGCACCGGCTGGTCCATGCGAAAGGTGTATACCCCCTGTGCGTTGATCGCTTGGGGATTTTCGGCACTCATCACCGCCAGCAAGCCCGGCGGCACCTCAATCCGGGCCGAGTAGGTAAAGCGAATGCCGGGGCTGTCTTGAATCGGTACCCAGGTCCGGGCATTGATGGCTTGAGACTGGGTGAGTAGGAAGGGGTGCTCGCCCGTGGCAGTGAGGGCCGGGGGCAAAAATTGCAAGGCTTCGGCTCCTGGCTGCGTCTCGTAGCGCACCCTTACCCAGCGGGTTTCCGGCTCCAGCGGTATGATCAGCGCCTGTCCCAGGTGGCTATCGGGCAGCGCCAGGTGGTAGCCCACGGCCTTCAGCTCGCTGCTGTCCGCGCCGGTGGCCACTTCCTCAATGTGCAGCTGCTTGGTGTCCAGCATCAGGCTGGGCGCCCCCGCCGCGTGACTGATTTGCAGGTAGGCGGTGCCTTGTAGTTTTTCTTGGGCGAAGTCTACCTTCAAGGCCAAATGCAAGTGCCCGACCCGAGCTTCTGAGGGGCGCGCATAAGAATGCGGATCTGGCCCCGGAAAGGGAGCGGCACTTTGTTTTTCTCCCGGAAAACATCCCCCCAGCCCAGCCAACAGGCCCATCAGGAAAAATCCTAACAGGGACGATAACGAAACCCATTCTCTTTTCTGCATGGCCAAAGGTAAGGGGGATTGGGCAAGGGGGCAAATGAAGGATTTGCTCACACAGATGGCAAACTCGCCCGAGATATGAGTAGCGAGGGGTTAAACCCCTTGCTGCTCAGGGGTAACCCACCAGGGGGAAGACCCTACTCCTCAACCTGACAAAAGACGAAGGAGCCCGGCCCATCCTTTGCCGACCAAAAGCCCTCCTACGAAAGCCGTTTGGCCTGCCGACGGCAGCGCTCACTACAATATTTGACCTGCTCCCAATCTTTCTCCCATTTTTTACGCCAGCTAAACGGGCGTTCACAGACTGGACAGATCTTGCTTGGGAGGTCACTTTTGCGGCGGTGCTTGGCCATGGCTTAGGAGTAATTAGGGAAAGGAAGGATAACCGCTGGTCTCAACCAACTGTTTCTCCGATCCCGCCAGAAAACAAAAACGCCTGGCTTACCAAGGGCAAACCAGGCGTTTTTTACTTCCGCGCGCGCATCAGCGAATGATGGTCAGCGATTCGGTTTCGTTGATCTCATTGCCGTCGATGTCGGAGGCTTTGACCACGACCACATAGACGCCTTCCGGCACGGGACTGCCCTGGATGGCGGTACCGTCCCACTGAAAAGACGGATCAAGGGTCTCGTAGACCAGCTGACCCCAGCGGTTGAAGATTTGGAGCTGCAATTCGGACACGTTCCAGGCCCCGATGTAATAGTTGTCGTTTTCGCCATCCCGGTTAGGGGTAAAGGCAGTCGGCAAGTACACCCCGGTCACTTTTCGCACCTCGACCACAGTATTGTCAGTCAATTCACAGCCATTGAGATCGGTGGCAGTGACACTTACCTCGTACTGCCCCGGAAACAGGTACTCGTGGCTCGGGGTCGGCTGGTTTGAGCCATTGCCATCGCCAAAGCGCCAGTTCCACTCGACCAGTTCGATGGTCGCATTGGTCATAAACTCGACCACCGCTAGTGGCATGTCTACCTTGTTAGTAGAGGGGGTAAGGGTCATATCCTGCTGATCATAAATAAAGCCGGTGATGTCCTGCCGGTCGTTGACGCAGCCCTCGGGAGATTCTGGCTGCACAAAGTAGGTCGTTTCAAACGGCAAGGCAGGGGAGGTATAAGCATTGCCTTGGTGAAAGGGCGTGCCCTCGGTCAGGCTGCTGTACCAATTAATGGTCACGTCAGAAGGGGCGACCACCGCCAGGGTTGCCCGCTGCCCAAAACAAACGCTGTCGTCCAGGATGCGGGTGATTTCTGGCAAGGGATAAAGCTCCACCTCCCGGACATAGGTGTTCACACAGCCCGAGTCGGAGGTGGTGGTCAGGCTCACATTGTAAAAGCCCGCAGTACTATAGCGGTGAGCCGGTTCGAATAGACCGAGCTGGGTGTTGCCATCCCCGTAATCCCATTCGTGCTCGACGATGTTGCCGGTAGCGATAAAGGAGTTGTTTAGAAACGCTATGGAATCTGAGATACAGACCGGGCGCGCCACAAAGCGGGAACGCGGCATGGGATGGATGGTCACCGGCTTGACCAGGGTATCGACACAGCCTTCTCCGGTCGAGACCGCTAGCTGTACGTCATAAACCCCGGGCCCGTCCCCAAAGTAGCGGTTGGTAGGATTCTGCTGGTTTGAGGTGCGGCCGTTGCCGAAGTCCCAGCTCCAGCGCCTGATCGGCGTGGCAGGGTCGACGGTGCTGAGTTCCGTAAATTCGGTGAACTCATTCTCACACCTCAGGTCGACGGTAAAGTCTGCCCGAGGAGAAGGGTAAATGGTGATGTCTTCCTGGTACTCATCCGCACAGCCGTTGGCGGTGGTCACCCGCAAAGTCACCAGGTAGGTGTTGGGGGTTTCGTACACATAAGAAGGATTGAGCACCGTGGAGGTATTGGACGGGCCTCCGGCGGGGTCGCCAAAGTTCCATTCGTGACTCTGGATAAAATCCAGGGACCCTTCCACCGTAGAAGCCGTAGAAGCAAGCACCAGGCTGTCTTCGCAGGCACTGATGATCTCAAAGTCCGCCACCGGGTTGGGGTTCACAAACACCGTGCGGGTATAGTCATCGATACACCCTTGCTCGGTTTCTACCGTCAGCTGCACGTTGTAGTAACCAAAGTTCGCGTAGAGGTGCGTGGGATTGGGGCCAGCCCCAGTGTTGCCATCGCCGAAGTTCCAGTCATAAGAGGTGATGTTGGCCCCCGGATTCAGCACCGTGACATCGGAGAAAGCGTTGGGAGAGCCTTCACACACATTGGTGAAGGTGAAATCTGCTTCCGGCACTTCGAACACTTCGATCTGCTGGGTGATAGAAGCGCCACAGCCTTCATCTGAAACCACATTGAGGAGCACATCATAGGTGCCTGGCGCATCGTACTGGTGGGAGACGTTGCTGCCATTGGTGGTATTGAGGACGCTATTGTCGCCAAAATCCCACCGCCATTCGTTTACTTGCCCGGTAGGCAAGAAGGTCTGGTCGGTGAAACTCAGTTCATTCTCTTCACAAGCCGCCGGAGCAGAAAAAGAGGGCTGCGGAATCGGAGCTACCGTGACACTGGAGTAAGCCGTATCCCCGGGGCAGCCGATGCTGTTGAAGCCGACCACGTAGACCGTGGTGTCATTGTTCACCCCAAAGGTGATGCTGCTGCTCGCAAAGGCCATATCGCCCCAGGCATAAGTCGCCGCGCCCGAAGCCGCCAAGTTGGCTGAGCTACCTTCACAGACCGTCTGGTCCCCCGAAATGTCTACTTCGGGACCATCCTGTATGTTCACCGTAACAAAGACCTCGTCGCTGGAGCAGCCATTATTAAACGCGACCACAGAGTAGGTCGTGTTGTCGGTCGGCGAAACCATGATGCTGTCGGTGGTTTCGCCCGTGCTCCAAAGGAAGGTATTGCCCACTCCCAGGTTGCTGTTGGCGTACAGCATCACGGAGTCTCCCCGGCAGATCGAAGGCGTAGCCGGGCTGATCTCGGCATCCAAGGAGGGATTGACCGTGATGCGGGCATAGTCTACCGTGGAACAAATGCCATCGGTTACCTGCACCACATAGTCAAAAGAGGCCTGAATCTGTCCGTTGTTGGGAAAAGAAAAGGTCGGCTGGGCCTGGGTAGGGTCATTCAACAGGGTGTCGGGAGTCCAGAGGTACTGGAGACCAGGCAGGGCCGGGGTACCAAGCTGTACCACGTAATTGGAACAGATGGTGATATCAGGTCCGGCGTTCGAAGTGACCCCAGAGTTGAGGTTGGCGATCCCTTGCAGGCTCGTCGAGCAGCCGAAGGTGTCCGATACCGTTACATTGTAGAAGTAGGTATTGGGGGCTGGATAGAGATGCCGGAGGCTGTCTTGGTCCGTGAAGGGGTTAAAGTTCAGGTTACCGTTCCCCGCCCATTGGGTCGAGGGAAAAATCCCACTGTATTGGCTGGGAATGGTCGTATTGGGAAAAACCTGCAATTCTACCTCGTTACAGGAAATCGGGGTGGCCACCGCATCAGTGTTTCGCATCACATCTTCGACAAAGATGATGATGGTAAACTGGTTGAGCCCTGGGATAGGGCAGGCATCGTCTTTGACCGTAAGGCGGAAAAAGTAAGCTCCTTCGGCATTAGCCGGAGGCGTCCAGCAGAAGCGTGCCACCGGAGAGGGCCCCGACACACTGTTGACGATCAACGGGTTGCTGGCATCGCTCAGGGTCGCTCCCGGAATGGACTCATCCCAGGTCATGGTATAGTTAAGCGAGGGATCCTGGCTGATGACCGGAATCTCAAAACACAACTCTGCGCCTGCGCAAGTCCGCACCTGGTTGAAGGTCAGCGGATCGGCAGGCACCGCATCGGGACCGATGGTCAGGTTTTGGATCCCCCCCGTGACCGGGTTGGGAGACGTACAGCCCGGAATGGCTGTAATTTGCATATCGCGCACCACTGAGCCGATCTGCACCCCATCCCGCCATTCTCTCACCACCACGCACATCACCCCGATCACCTGGTTGCCGGTGGGGTCAGGGGTAATGGTCACGTCACCGGTAAAAGGGTCGATTTGTACGTCCCAAGAGTCACCCAGGGGCTGCTGAGGGCTATATCCATTTGCCCCACTGTAGGTCACCTGATTACCCGCACCAGCCAGGCAAGGCCCCAGCTCATAAGATAGGGAGTCGCCATCGGGGTCAAAAGCCCCTTGGTTGAAGGTAAATGGTTGGGCGGTACAAATGTAGGGCACCGGTTCATTGATGAAGGTCGGAGAGCTGTTGCAAGGAGCAATGGTCAGGTCAATGACCGTCTGCCCGGTGTAGATACCTTCGTCATCAGCGCCGGAAGTGATGGTAGAATTGCGGCAGCAGAGGTTCCAGCTAATTTCCACCTCGTTACAGTTGACGTTGCAAAAGTTGTAGTCCCGGAAAAAGACGGCTTCTGCCACCCCGGCGATAGGCGAAAAGCCCCCGCTACATTGGGAGGTCACGTTGGGGCAAATAGGGGTTACCTCACGCCAGCTGAAAAGCTGCCACTGACCTTGCGGGGCAGGATTGCCACAACTGAAGTTCAGGGCGTTCAAACTGGCAAACCCTACCGTAGCCGGGTTGGCAGGGCTGATGGGGATGTACGGGCTGGTGGCCGCCCCACTACAATCGTAGTAGGTTTTGTGGAAGATCCGGTAGGTACAAGGTCCCACACACTGATAAGAAATGTCGACCCCCATCACGTGGGTGGCCTGCATTTGGGTCAAGAAGGCACCCCAGAGCAGAAAAAAAAGAGTGATTCGGGTAAAAAATGATTTCATAATCCCTGGAAGTTATGGGGAAAGCACCGGCGCGCCTGGCTAAGCCGGTATGGCGAAAACTCAAAATACAACCTGCTCTTGCTTATCTTGGCGCTAAACGAGCAGCTTGCCCCTCGGGGGAGGGAAAGAGAACGGGCAGGTCTCAGGTGTTGTAGCCTAATCTACAGCTTAAGGTGTAAACTCCCTATGCTTAGAGATGTTGAAATTACAAAAAAATTGTTTCTATTCTAATGAACCCCACCTGAACAGCAAATTTAGACGTATGTTCGAATTTTTTAATGAATGAACAAAATACCACGGCTCGCTTGAGCCATTTTTAAAAAACAAAAAAAGGGGGGATTGGCTTGAGATAGGAAACATACATATAAAAGGGCAATAGCTGTACTAATACTGGAGACAAAACAGCGCCTGCAGCAGAAAAAGCAAGTGCCGTTTTCTGATATGCCTTAATTATGAGCAAATGGAAATATTGCTTATTGGGCTGGAAAAATTCCATATTGTACAATTTAACGGAAAGAAGAATACTTTTCCTTCCTTAGCCAGGGGTTAGAAAGTCCTTGATTTTGTTTCCCCTGGTTTTTGCCTACATTTGTTACGTTCTCAGTTGAATATACTTGTGAATGGGCGAAATTTTACGTATTGCACAATGAATCCCCTAAATCTCTTTCTCCGATTGTTGTTCACAATCGCCGGGATCGGCATGGCTTCCATGTCTTGGGCAACCCACTACATGGGGGTTGACATATCCTACGAATGCATTAACAACTGCACGTACCGCATTTACCACAATACCTACTATGACTGCTCAGGCGCAGCCATGAACAGTTTTATCCCGGTAAACCCCAATAACCCTCCGGCTAGCCCCGGCAATTTCCAGCTGGATTTTATTGGCAACTTACCCGGCTGTGCTGCCCCTAGCCCAGTCACCACTTCCTGGACCTATGTGCCGGGTAGCTATCAAGATGTGACACCTATCTGTCCTACTGCTACCACACAGTGCCAGCCAGGGGGAGGCAACTCTCCCATCCGCGGGGTAGTGGAGGTGCGCTATTTCAGAGACTACAATATTTGTTCTTCCAACTGTACCCAGTTTACCTTAGAGTGGGGAGTTTGCTGCCGCAATGGGGCCATCACCTCCGTCAATAACCCTACTTCTGAAAGTATTTTTACTGGCTCGATCAACATCGACACCAACATCACCCCCTGCAACAGCTCCCCACGCTTTGCCAATCCCCCCATTCCTTATCTTTGCTCCGGGGAGACTTTCACCCTCAACCAAGGCGCCTTCGATCCCGATGGGGACTCGCTAGTCTTTTCCCTCGGCACCTGCCTTGATGGCCCTAACACCCCCCTGCCCTACTTACCCGGCTACAGTCCCACCAGCCCCTTAGGACCTGGTTGGGATATCCAAATCAACTCCTTTACCGGCGATATCACCATGACCCCCAACCCTACCGGTCCGGTAGAAGTAGGAGTGATGTGTATCATTGTGGAAGAATATCGCAACGGCGTGCTCATCGGCCAGACCACCCGCGACATGCAAGTCACCGTCATCGACTGCCAAGCCCTGGGGCAGGTCAATAACTCTCCGGAAATCGATCCGGCTACTGCCATCACCAACCTCTCCCCCGGCGCTACCGCCAACGGGCTGGAGATCACCACCTGTGCTTGTGACCTGCTCTCTTTTGACATCGAGAGCTCAGACGCTGATTCGGGGCAGAATTATACCATGTTCTGGAACCGGAACATTTCCGAGGGTACATTCGCCAATGCCGCCGCTCCCAACACCCCCCTGGACACCATTTTCTCTACTACCCCCCCTACTGCCAGGTTTACCTGGGTGCCAATCGTCTCGGGAACCTATACCTTTTTGGTAACCATACAGGATGACGGCTGTCCGATTTTAGGACAAAACCAATACACCATCGTCATCAATGTGACCAGTTGCTCCCTCGACCCGGTCATTACCACCCAAAATGTCGACTGCTACGACATTGGCTTTGAGGCGATCCCCTGTGGAGGGGCTCCACCTTTTTCTTACAGCTGGTCCGGAAGCGGAGGCCTGACCGGAACCGGGGACTCGCTTGTTTATAGCTATCCGGGACCAGGTACCTACAACTACAGCGTGACCATTACTGACTCCCTGGGGGTATCTTCTTCTGCCTCCGGCAGCCTCACTCTCACCAATACCGCGACGGCAGATGGTGGCCTGGACAAGGTCGTCTGCCCGACGGAAGCGGGACAAATCGGTACGCCCCCTCAAACCGGCTATACGTACCAGTGGTCCTCAGCCAATGGCTTGGGCTGGGCAGGTACCCCCAACCCCACTACCGCGTTGGCAAACGTAGCCCTGAATAACGGCACCAACAACGTCATCACCATACCCTATGTGCTGACGGCTACCGATGACAATGGCTGCATCGACCGGGACACCGTCCGGGTCTCCTTCGCGCCCAAGCCCATCA
>CAZIVQ010000087.1:0-1595 GCA_964542415.1 uncultured Bacteroidia bacterium
GCTGCCTGATTATTTGCACGCAGAGGTTAGGGAGAGCGCAGAGGGGGAGAAAATCGGGATTTCTCTGCGTCCTTTTTCCCCTCTGCGTGCCTCAAAAACGGAGCTTAAGGGTGCTGTGCCGCATTATTTTTTGCACGCAGAGGTTAGGGAGAGCGCAGAGTAGAAAAAATCGGGATTTCTCTGCGTCCTCTTTCCCCTCTGCGTGCCTCAAAAACGAAGCTTAAGGGTGCTGTGCCGCATTTTTTTGCACGCAGAGGTTAGGGAGAGCGCAGAGGGGAAGAAAATCTGTATTTCTCTGCGTCCTTTTTCCCCTCTGCGTGAGAAAAAAGGGAAATAGTTCTCTGCGCCTTATCAACCAAAGCTAAGCACAAATTCGCTGCCTTGGTTGACGGTAGAGAAGACCTGGATGTCGCCACCATGGGCCTGCATGATCTGCCGCGAGATGCTGAGGCCGACGCCAGAGCCTTCTTGGCGGGTGGAAAAAAAGGGCACAAAAATCTGCTCCAGCCGGTCGGGTGGGATGCCGCTACCGGTGTCGCGCACCCGGATTTCGACCTGCCCGAAGGGGTTGTTTTGGGCGCGCAGCTCGATCTGCCGCTCGGGTCGCCCCTTGACGGCCTCTGCCGCATTGAGCAGCAGGTTGATCAGCACCTGCTCCAGCATGCCGGGGTCAGCCAGGAGCCGCAGGTCGGCCGGTTGGCAATCCACCACCAAGCTACCCCGGCCTGCCGCAGGTGCTCCCTCAGCAGCCGCTGAAATTTTCCCAACATATCCGCCACGGCCACTGGCTCAAACTCCGGCTGCGGCAAGCGCGTGAGGTTGCGGTAGGCCGATACAAAGTTGATCAGCCCTTCGCTGCGGCTACGAATAATTGCCAGTGCGTCGCGCAGGTCCTCCAGGTCCTCTAGGATCAACTCCCGCAAGGCCCGCGCTTTTTCCGGCTCCGGCCCCAGCAGCAATTGCTGCGTGGTTTCGGCCAGGGTCGACACCGGCGTGATGGAGTTCATGATCTCATGGGTCATGACGCGGATGAGCTTCTGCCAGGCGTCGACCTCGGTACGGGCCATTTCCTGGCGAATGTTTTGAAGAGAAACCAGCTGGTAGCTTTGCCCTTGCAGCTTGAATTCAGTCAGGGAAATCACCAGTTGCAGCAGTTCCCCGCCCCGGGTCAGGCGAAAGGAGCGCTTTTCTCCGTGGCGCATCTCGCGGACCGTCTGCGCCAGCTCCGGGTCGATCTCGTCGAGGGTACTGATGCGGGCTACCTGTAGCAAGCGTTTGGCGGCGGGGTTGAGAAAATTGACCCGGCGGGCGTCTTCCAACGAGAGGGTCGCCACCCCCAGGTGGTGCATCACCTGTTCGAGTTAGCGGTAAGAAGACTCTTTGGCCAGGCGCACTTCCCGGAATTGCTGCATCACCCGCTCCATTTCAGTGGTCAGGGCCCACAAGGAACGGCCCTGCTGGCTGCGCCGGATCGAGGCGGTAAAATCGTCGAAACGGATGCTGCTAAAAAAGCGCTGCAACAGCCAGTGGGTCTGCTCGGCATAGCGAATCAGGTCGATGACTTGCAATAACCCCAGGCCGGCCAGCAGCCAGGT
>CAZIVQ010000087.1:1695-9177 GCA_964542415.1 uncultured Bacteroidia bacterium
AGCCGTTCGAATAAGTCGAAAATGCGGTCTTGGTATTCTTCGGCGATGCCGATGCCATTATCCCTCACCCGAATGATCCAGTAGTCGGGGCTTTCCTGCGAGGCAATTTGTACCTGAGGGCAGGAAGCCTCATTGAACTTCAGCCCGTTTTCGATCAGGTTTTGAAAAAGCACCTTCCAGGAACTCCGGATGCCGCTTATCTCTGGCAGAGGCCCGGTTTTGACCGTGGCATTTCGGGAGGCGAGCGTCTCAGAAAGGCTGGCAATGACTTCCGCTACGACCTGGTTGAGGGCGACTGGTTCCGCCGGCTTGCCCTTCTGCCCGAGGCGAGCAAAGGCCAGCAGGTCATTGATCATCTCATACATGCGCTTGGCCCCGTCCACGGCGGTATGTAAAAAAGGCTTCGCCGCCGCCGGCAGGTTGGGATGGCGTTTTTCCAGCAACTGGAGGTGGGCGATGACGTTGCGTAGCGGAGTTTTCAGGTCATGGGAAGCCACGTAGGCAAATTGCTCCAGGTCTAGGTTGATACGGTGCAATTCTTCCACCTTGTGGTTGAGCTCGGCGGTGCGTTCGGCTACGGTTTGCTCCATCAAATTGCGCTGCTGATCGATGTAGAGATAGCGGAGAATCCCGGCGACGGCCAGGACCAGGATCAGCCCGACCAGGGAAAGAAACCACCAGGTTTGGTAAAAAAACGGCCGTTTGACCAGCTCGAATTGGTGCTCGCGCTCGCTGATGATTCCGTCGGGGGTGATGGCCCGCAGCCGGAAGGTGTAGCTGCCCGCAGGCAGGTTGGTATAGCGCACTTGCGGGGTACGGGTGGTGGTCCAGCCAGGGTCGACCCCTTCTAGCTGGTAGGAAAACACCAGCTCGCTGAGGTGCCTGAAGCAGATCCCGGAAAAGTTTATTTCGAGCAGGTTGTCACTGGGGGCGAGGATGTAACGGTTGGCTAGTTCAACCGCAGTCCCGCCAATGGCGACTTCGGTCAGGTACACCGAGGGGGGCAAGCGGTGGTCGAAGAGTTCTTGCTCATGCAACCAGTAGCCCCCCGCCGCCGTGGTCACCATCAATTCGTCCCCATAACGAACCAAGCCCCTCACTTCCGCCCCAGGCAAGCCGTCATAGCGGTCGAGCCAGACCACCTGCAAGGGCTTAGCCTGATCTTGGTATCCCTCGATTTTTCCCAAGCCATTATTGGTCCCTATCCACATTTGTCCCTGGTTCAGATCGGCAAAGAGGTGCAGGCAAACGTTGGAACGCAGGCCCTGCTCCTGACCTATTTGCCGGAAAGTGGTGTGGCTGGTATCGACCACGAGGAGGCCACTGCCATGGGTCGCGACCCACAACTGCCCCAATTCGTCAAATGTCAGGTCCGAGATGCCCGACCGGAAGAGGGTTTCTTCGGGCATGAAAGGGGCTTCTCTTTCTCCCGGCACCCGGCGAAACAGGCCCCCGGGATTGGTGTACCAAATGGCCCCATCGGCACCTTTTACTACTTTTTCCGGGCGAGCCGCCCGAAAAAAGCCTTGACTCACGAGCAGCCGATCCAGGACCTCTTCTGCCTGGAGGGTGTCGGTCAGGGCGTTCAGGTCTGAGAGGCTACAGTTGAGGATGCGGTCTTCCCGCAGGGTAACCAGCAGCGCCCCATCCTGCCCCAGGTCCATGTCTACCGGTCCTTTGAAGCCATAAATGACTTCTAACCGGTCTTCTTTCCACCACAACAACCGCTCAGGCGTGGCGATGAGCAGGCCATTTTGGGGCAGCACTTGCAGCGCTACCGCTTGGGGGCCACCTCCAGGCAAAAAATAAGGAGAAAGGTCCGCCAGTTCTTTTACCACAGGAGAATCGGACCCTTTCCTAAAACTGTAAAGTTTCCCCGCCTGACTGATCAGCCAAAGGCAGGAATCGCTGACCGCTTGGGCCAGGGAGGGCTCGGCCAGCAAAAAGGCCCAGGCACCTAGTCGCTGTCGCATGCGGTTGTTGCGGTCCAGAATAAGGCTGCCACTGATGCTCAAATGATAAACCCCTTCCTCCCGGGTAGCAAACCAGAGGTTTTTCTCCCGGTCCGAAAAAATCTGGCTGATGCCTGAGCCTTCCAGGTAATGCTTTCCCGGCAAAAACCCCTTTTGCTGCGGAATGAGCTGAAAAGCCCCCTGGGCCTGATGACCCAGCCAAAGGCTGCCATCCGGGCTGACCATCAGGGTTTGCAGGCTGTCTGACGGCACCACTTTCTGGTTTACCAGCAGCTCCTGATGTCCGGTACGGGGGTCGAGGGCAAACAATCCTTCGGCTTGGTTGTAGACCAAACGCCCATCGGCGATTTCTACCAACTGGACATTGCCCTGCGGAGGGCTCCCAGCAAATGCAACATACCGAATCTCTCTTTGTAGGTTGAGGCAAAACAGCTGCCTGCCTCCATGTCCCCACACCTGCCCCTGGGTGTCGGTCAGCAGCAGGTAAGGAGAGCCAGAAAGCTTCAAAGTGCCGGCGCCTATGCGCTGTACCGAGTCTGTGGAATCTATGCTGTAAAGTTCCCGGCCCCCGGCCAGCCATATGGTGCCATCCCCGGCTTCCTGGATAGAGGAGAACCTTCGCTCGGAAAGGAAAGGCAAGTCACTCAGACTGGTGAAAGTATCCAGGTCGCTGCTCCGGGCGAGGGGGCCGTAAGTGAGGACCCACAGCCGGTTTTGCCGGTCAAAATGTACGTGCCGGATGTCGTTGTTGGGTAGGCCCTCCAGGGTGCTC
This sequence comes from uncultured Bacteroidia bacterium, assembly GCA_964542415.1. Taxonomy (GTDB): domain Bacteria; phylum Bacteroidota; class Bacteroidia; order J057; family J057; genus CAZIVQ01. The sequence continues at coordinate 4,441 of CAZIVQ010000087.1, forward strand.
AGGCGCTTGGGGCGATACCCGTCGTAGCGAAGCAAGCCGGCGGGGGTCGCGACCCAGATGTAGCCGCGCTGGTCTTGGGCAAGGTCAAAGGTCTTGAGGGTGGGTAATCCCTGGCTCAGATTGAGGTGGTAAAACACCTCCTCCACCGGTTGGGTTTGGGCCATGATCTCCAAGCCCATCATCAGCTCCCAGCACCCCAGCGCTAGCAAGAATCGCCACCAAAGTGCATACATAACGGGCTGGTAAAGTAGAAGAATCAGAACCAGGATGAGCGTCGGCTGAGCGCCGTTGAAATCACGTGTGCTGGGCCGGATTTCCGGTTTTAGCGTTGGCAAAGCGGGTAATCCAGCCCAGGTCCATTCACTCCTCCAAACAGCATGAAGGATTCGTTTGCAGAAAAGCGAGGTAACTCATTCCCCCGGACAAATTACAACTTTTCAATATCCCGTAAACGGACAATTCAACAAAAAAACTCTCGCTTCTGCCCGGGTGATTACGGTATAGGTCCAGCGAATGTAGGCTTTGAGGTCATTGCCATAGTCGGGTTCAAAGCCGATGATCACATTTTCCCACTGTCCCCCCTGGGCCTTATGGCCAGTCACACAGTAGCCATATTTGACCTGTAAGGCGTGAATGTAGGGGTCGCTGTTTAGCAGCATCGCCGCTTGCGCCGGTGACTGATCGAGGTACGCTTCCTGCCGCTGCCGGTAGATGCTATATAGCTGCTCGTCGGTCAACTGAGCTTGTTTATTTTGTAACAAATCCAACACCAGTTTACATTCCAACAAAAAGACCTCTCCCCTACTGTCTTCGAATTCGAGGGCGGCATTTACCCACTTGAAGCCATAGGCTTCTTCGTAGGTATCGTCAAAGACTTCCCTCACCGTGCCCATCTCGCCATTGGCCAGGAAAGGCAACCGCTTTGGGTCCCCCCAAAAGTAGTTGTTGCGCACCACCATCAGCAAATCGGAGGGCACCAGCAGTTCCTGGGTCTCGTGCAGGTGGTGACGCAAGGCTTCGTTGACTTTGGTCGCCCGGTAGTTGGAGTAGGTAATGAAAATGGTGCGGTCGAGGTTGCCATCTTCGTAATAGCCGAGGTAGGTCTCGACGGCTTCGTAGGCCTGCTCCAGGACCATCACATCCCGGCTCTGGATCAGTTGTAGGGCCTGCACGTCCCCTTCTCCGAGGTAGGTTTCCCGGATCAGCACCGCATTTTCCAGCACCCCCGAATCCAGCATCTGCCGCTTGACATCGGTCAGGGACATCTGGTACAGGTTGACCTGGGCACTGCGGTAGAGGTAGTCGGGGTCGAGGGCGGGAGACTCGGTGTGCCCGATGGGAGGCAGCTGTACCGGGTCCCCGACCAAGATGAGTTTTCGCTGCTCATTGGTCCCAAACACATACTGCAACAAGTCATGCAGCAGGCCCCGCGATTGGCTGTTGTCTCCTTTGTTGCCGATCATGGAGGCCTCATCCACGATATAGGCGGTTTTTTCTGGCTCCTTGTTGGCTTTCAATTCGAAACGTACTGTCCCAAAACTGCTGTCCTGCGGGGCGTAGATGTGGTGGTGGATGGTATACGCCGGCCGGCGCGTACGGCGGGTAATGACCTTGGCCGCCCGACCCGTAGGCGCCAGCAAAATGACTCTGTATCCCTGCTTCCGGAGCAAGCCGGCCATGATCCGGATCATGAAGGTCTTGCCCGTACCCGCCGAACCGGTGAGCACATAGGTGCTGCGGGGCGTCTCATCTTTCTCAAAAAGAGAAAAATGATGCAACGCCTCTTCCTGATCGGGACTGAGCCGGATGTCCTGCTCGCCGATCAGGTCTGAAAGGATGGCTGTGAGAAGTGGGTCCAAGGAGGGGGAGAGGTGAAGAGGTGAAGAGGTGAAGAGGTGAAGAAGGGAAAAAGTCAAAAAGGGAAGGAGCACTACTGTCACTCAATCGCTCGTCGCACAATCGCTTGTCGCCAAGTCGCTTGTCGCACAGTCGCTTGTCGCACAGTCACTTGTCGCACAATCGCTCGTCGCACAATCGCTTGTCGCCAAGTCGCTTGTCGCACAATCGCTTGTCGCTCATTCTCCCATACCACGGTAGGTCTTGGTCATGCTGCTAGGCACGGCGATGATCACATCGGCGCGGCCAAGGTGCTCGGGATCGAGTTCGTCGATCTGGTCTTGCTCTACGGTGGTGAAAGTCACGATTTCGAGGGAAGGCTCTGCTTGCCACAGGTACCAGACAATGCCTTCTTTGAAATCGGAGTGGTAGGCCCCATTGAGATGGATAAAAAGCTGTCCGGGCTGCCGGTGTTGCCGGATAAAGTAGGCCATGGTGGCATCCTTGCTGGCCTGGGCCGCCACAAAATTGTCCACGGCCATGCCATGGCCATGCCCCCCCATCATCTCGCGCATGCGCTGATAGGCAGGCAGTTCGTAGTCGATCTCGAAGGGCAAAGGAGCGACCCAAGCTTTTTCGGCCTCCGGGAGCGAATCGAGGGCCGCTACTCCCTGCCGGGACACCTGCCGCGCAAAGCGCCGGGGAATGTTGGTGGCCACAAAAGGGATGCCTTCCGCCTTGGCCAATTCTACCAAAGGGCGGTAGTCGGTATCGTAATTGGGCCAGAGTTCTGTCCCGGCTTCGAACTCGCGGGGGGGTTGCTCCGTGTCCAGAAAATGGTCAAGGGCAGGCTGCTGATCGCGTTCAAACATTTCCGCACCCAAAACCAAGTTGGACGCCCCGCGGTTGGCGAGCAGGTCGCGGGTCAGTTCCAATTGGAGCCAATGCGAGATGGGATTGTTGTGCAATTCGCCCAGAAAAACCACCTCTGCCTCCCGCAATTGACGCAGGGATCGCTTGTAGGTGAGGCGTTTGCCTTTGCTGTTGAATAGCTGATAAGCGGGTTTTTGCTGCGCCAGGAGCCAAAACGGCGTCCCCATCAGGCTGAGCAGCAGGAAGAAAGAAAGTAGACGCATGAATTTTTCGTCCAATATAATCATTCCCCGGCAGGGAGGCACAGGAGAAAGAAAAGTTTCTTACTCGTGGGGGGGCTTCATCGGACAAAAAAGGGGCAAAAGCGTCTGGCTGGGGGGCACCGCGAGCATGGGACTCAAGAAGGGTACGAGACATAGGAATCCACTGCGGGCGGAATCCGTAGTTCTTTGATCTGGTGGAAAAACCCGTTGGTCACCTCAAAAAAGTAAGTACCCACGGGCAGGTCATGAACCGTGACGATCAGCTGTTCCTGTTCCGGATCGAGCCATTCCGTCTGTTCCATCAATCTGTGCCCCTGACTATCTATCAGGCGCAGGGTGAGGTTGCCGGCCTGCACCAGGCTCAGCTCTACCCTTACTTCTTCTTGATCAGGCACCTCTGGATGCACAATGAAGCCGATGGGCCCGACAATCGCGGAGCCATATCCTGAGGTTTCTCTTTTTTCGATAGATACCATAACAAGGAGGGTTATCGGCGTTTTTTCTGATGTTAGGTTGATTTGGATAAAAAGTTGTTTTTACAAAATAACCCAAACGGGATTAAAAACAGGAAAGAATTGCGGGAGTGGTCAAAAACTAAACTTGGATGGTCCTTAGCCGGGCCCGCCAGTTTTGCGACATTATTTCGTAAGGTTGGAATATCAAATAATATACCGGAAAAGACCTTTCCGGTTTGGCAGGGGCAAATTGTTTACAAAAGCTAAACAAGTATTCACAATTGTTAAATTCCAAGGCCAGGAAATCCAAAACCTCATTTCATTTCTCGGTGGTGCTTTAAAACGGGGATGCGCGCTGGAAAAGCCAGGCAATTCGTTCCTCCGAAAGCGCAGGCTTCAATGTTCACGCAAAGGCGCGGAGGCGCAAAGGGGGTTTCTCTTGGCGGCTTGGCGGCTTGGCGGCTTGGCGTGAAAAAATACCACGCAAAGGCGCAAAGGGGGTTTTCTCTTGGCGACTTGGCGACTTGGCGTGAGAAAACTACACGTAAAAGGCGGGCAATTACCGCGTTTTTTCCTGACTTCTATGGGCAATCGGGCTGGGCTGCGTATCTTTGCTAGGCCCTTGAACCGGGCTTTTTTACCGCCAATGCAACTGCCTGAGCATGAGAAATCAAATTACCCCTTGGGAAACCCTTGAAAGCGTGTGGGAACAGCTGTGGCTTTTGCTGGACCGCGGGGCGGTCGACACCCGCGACCCGTTCCACCAAGCCACTTTGGCCAGCCTGGGCGATGGGTACCCCGACCTCCGCACGGTCATTTTGCGCTTCGCTGACCGCCCGCAGCGCCTGCTGGCTTGTCATTCAGACCGGCGTGCCCAAAAAATCGAGCAGCTCCAGCAGGACCCCACGGTCTCCTGGCTGCTCTGGCACCCCCGCCAGCATGTGCAGCTTCGCTGTTATGGGCAGGCCACGGTTCACCTTGACGACGAGGTAGCCGAGGAGGCTTGGCAAAGCTTGGGCGGCTCTTCCCGCCGCAACTACAGCGCCCTTACGACTCCGGGCAGTCCCATCAAGCATTATAAAGAAGGCATCGAAGCCTACGATGGCCTCGACAGCGTGCAGGGAGACCGCCAAGCCTCCTGGCGACCGCATTTTTGTACCATCCACACCCACCTCACCCGGGTCGAATGGCTGCTGCTAGAACGGGCCGGCCACCGCCGCGCCCGCTTCGACTGGGACGGCCAGCAGTGGGAATCGCAGTGGCTGGTGCCGTGAGAGGGGTGCTCCTTCATCAACGGCCTCAGGTCGCTT
>CAZIVQ010000088.1:0-9085 GCA_964542415.1 uncultured Bacteroidia bacterium
GGATATTTGGGCGGCTAAACCGCTACCCGTCCCCCTCCGAATCCCTTCACTTCCCTGCCAGGAGTTGCTCGTACACGGCTTTAAGGCGCTTGACCGAGTCGTGGGTGTTGAGGAAGGTGCTGATGTGGGCCCGGGCGGCCTGGCCCATGGCCTGGATGTTGGCGGCGGGCAGGCGGCTGAGTTCGTCCATGGCGGTGGCCAGGGCCTTGGCGTCGCGGGGCGGCACGATCCAGCCGCTTTCTTGGTGGACCGCCATGCCGCGGTTGCCGGGAATCTGGGTCATCAGGGCGGGTTTGCCGAGGCTCATGGCCTCGATCACGGCTTTGGGGGTGGCTTCGCCTTTGATGGAAGGGAGCACCGCCATGTCAGAAGCGGCTACGTAGGAGAGGGCGTTGGCGCGGTAGCCAGCCAGGTGGATGTGGTCCCGCAGCGGGCTGCCTTCGATCTGGCGCAGGAAGGCCGGGCTGTCGTAGTATTTGCCGATCAGCAGCAGGTGGACCCGGCTATCGGCCGGGAGGTGATAGGTGGCTTCCAGCAGGTAGGGCACCCCCTTCATGCGGCGCACATTGGCCACCATGGTCAACAGGAAGGCATCTTCCGGCAGGTCAAACTCGCTCAAGTCGGCCGGGGTCACCCCCTCGTACCAGCTCGGGTCATGGCCTTTGTTGACCGTCACCGGCAGGTGCCGCCGGAAAAGCAGGTTGCGCAGGATGTGCTCCCGCACCGAATCGGCCAAGCACATGATCATGTCTACCCGCGGATGAAAATGCTTGAAGTAGACCGTGGGGTCGTACCAGTTCAGGTTGCCGGTGTAGCCGCGGTAGGTGACCACTTTGACCGGCAGGCCCAGGGTCGCCCAGACCCCATTGGCCACCGCTTTCCCATAAAACATGTGGACGATGTCGTATTGGCCCGCCTTGACCGTCTGGCGGATAAAGCGCATCGCTGCCCAGCTCAGGCGCTTGGTCACCAGGTAATTGATGACCCGGATGCCCGCCTTCCGAAATTTCTCCGCATACGCCGAATCCCCCGGGCACATCACCTCGACTTCCACCCCCAAGCGATGCAGACCCAAAAACATCTCGGCCTCCGGCCGGGTGGAAGCGGTGTGGGTGTAGTTGCTGATGACGAGGATGCGCATGGGGGAGGGGGGGATTGGGGAATTGGGGGATTGGGGATTGGGTTTTGGGTTTTTAACGCCAAGAGCGCGAAGGGGGCGCAGAGGTTCGCAGAGGAAGGGGGGAAATTAATTCTCTGCGCTCTTTGCGAAACCTCTGCGACCTCTGCGTTGAAAAAGGGGGAAGGCGGCATCTCTCATCTCTCATTTCTCACCTCTCATCTCTCCTACCGCACCAACCCCGCAAACAACCAATCAGCAATCAGCTGCCGGTTGCCGGGGATGATCAGGCGGGCCTGGTCGTTGCGGTTTTTGATGTTGCCGAGCTCGATGAAGACGGAGGTTGGCTCCGTTTCGCGCAGCATATGTAGGTCGCGGCTGCTCACACTGCCTTCATAGCCCCGGCCTTTACGGTATTCCTCATATTTCTCTCTCATGGTCTGCTGCAAGGTGGTGGCCAGCTGAAAGCTGTTGAGGTCATCGGCCTTATGGTAAAAATACACGTCCAGCCGTTCGTTGGCTCGGTCCGAGTCGACATGGATGGTGATCAGCCGCTGGTAGCCCACGCCTTGGTCCCGGTTTTTCTGGTAGAGCGCATTGATCACATCTGAACGCTGTTGCAGGCGTTCGGCCTGGCTCACCGGAATCTTCTGATCTACCCATACCGTTTCGTCCTTGTCGCAGGGCAAAATTTCCGTTTCCCGGATGCCATCATCCGGATCCCGCACGATGAGGTAGACCGTCGCGCCATGGGCCAGCAGGTTGCGGGTCAGGCGCAGGCCCACGTCATAGGCGTATTCGTCTTCACAGAGGCTATGTCCTCCATACGCTCCTACGGCTCCCGGGTCGGGGCCTCCATGTCCCGCGACCACGTAGTAGACCCGGCCGTTGAGCGTGGTGGATTCCAGGGGCACCTTGGCATATTCCGGCCCAAAGATGTCGTAGGTGCCTCGCAGGAGCCCGCTGCCCTGGGATCCGCCATCACTGATGACCGCGGCGCTGCCGCTCCCGGCCACAAAGTTGATCTGCTCATCCTCCGACCGGCAGTAGAGTTTGTGGTAAGGCACCCAAAGCTCCTTGTCTTTCCGGTAGTCACCGGCCTTGAGCCCCTGCTGCCACATAAAATCATTGTATTCCTGCACCCCCACCGCCCAGTCGTAGTCGTTGACCCCGGTGGTAGAGCGGATGCTGCTGCCATTGTAGGGGTAGAGGAAAATGGGCAGCTTGTAGCTGCGGCGGGCTTTCAGCCCCTGGCCTTTCCGTACCCCGTTGAGCTGGTAAAACTGCGCGAGGTTGCAGGGAGTGTTGAGGTAAAAGCGGCGCAACAGGGAGAATACCCCATCTCCCGGCTGCGCCGCCACTTCAAGGTAGCGCTGCTGCGCCCGCAGCGGGAAAGCGGTCAGCAGAAGCAGCAGGCAAAAGAGGGTCCATCGTATCTTGGGCATGTTTTGGAAGCTAAGAAAGGGTGCCAAGGCAAAACTAGCATTTTTGGACGGAATAGACAGAATGGATAGAATAGTCGGGATAGGCGCTTTGCGCTTACTAAATAGCTGAATATGTCGACGCTGTCAGGGCTACTCAGCGCCCCTGCTTTTGCCCTGACAGCGTTAATGGCATGCAAACAACGCAGGCAGGGTAGAGAAAAACAGGATTAGTGAGAACCCTGCCAGCGTTTCATATAGGTGAGAATAACTTGCTGGAACCGCAGGCTATTCTGTTCTTTTTGAAAAATTCTGTAAATCCTGTCTCAACCATAACGGCCCATTTTTCGTACCTTTGCCACCAACTCAAGCCATTGGTGAAAGCTGCCTTTGAGTCGCTTGTCGCACATCCTTCGTCTCATCTCTCATCTCTATTTTCTCATTTCTCCCCATGCCCCGTGTCGTAGTAGGCCTTTCCGGCGGTGTCGATTCCAGCGTAGCCGCGTACCTTTTGCAGCAGCAGGGATACGAGGTGATCGGCTTATTCATGAAAAATTGGCATGATGACTCGGTAACTCTTTCTGATGAATGTCCCTGGCTGGAAGACAGCAACGATGCCCTGGCGGTGGCTGAAAAGCTCGGCATTCCCTTCCAGACCATCGACCTGAGCCGCGAATACAAGACCCGCATCGTCGACTACATGTTTGCCGAGTACGAAGTCGGCCGCACCCCCAACCCCGATGTGCTCTGCAACCGCGAGATCAAATTCGATATTTTTCTGGAGAAAGCGCTTAAGCTCAAGGCCGATTTTGTCGCCACGGGCCATTATTGCCGCAAGGACGTGTTCGATACCCCCGAAGGGCCGGTTTATCGCCTACTTTCGGGCAAAGACGGCAACAAGGACCAGAGCTATTTTCTCTGCCAGTTGCAGCAACAGCAGCTGGCCAAGGCCCTTTTTCCCATCGGGGAGCTGACCAAGCCCGAGGTGCGCCAAATTGCCGCCGAACTCGACCTGGTGACGGCCGGCAAAAAAGACTCGCAAGGCCTCTGTTTTATCGGCAAGGTAAAGCTGCCGGTCTTCCTCCAGCAGCAATTGGCCCCCAAAACCGGCGACATCATTGAGCTGCCGGCTACTGCCGCGGTCTTCCGTGAGCGGGTGCTCGCGGGCGGGCACCAAGACCTGGCTTTGCAAACGGCTCCTTACGTCTTTGCTCCCGAAATGGGCGAAAAAGTCGGAGAGCACCACGGGGCCCACTTCTATACCATCGGGCAGCGTAGAGGCCTCAACGTCGGCGGCAAAGCCGAGCCCCTGTTTGTCATTGGTACCGACACCACCGCCAACGTGGTCTACGTGGGCATGGGCGACCAGCATCCCGGGCTCTACCGCCCCGGGCTCTTCATCCCCAACGAGGACCTGCACTGGGTGCGGCCCGACCTGGCCCTGACCCCCGGCGAAACCCGCCGCTTCCTGGCCCGCATTCGCTACCGCCAACCCCTCCAAGGCGCGACCCTCTCCCGGCAGGAAGCAGGCCTCTACGTCCTGTTTGACCAACCCCAGCGGGGCATCACCCCCGGGCAGTTCACCGCCTGGTACGACCTCGAAGGCGAAGAATTGATCGGCTCAGGGGTGATCGCGTAGCTATTCTTCTTTCTTCTTTGCGCCTTCGCGCCTTTGCGCCTTTGCGTGACCAATAAGCCAGCGCTTCCGGAGGACCCCGTCTTTTTAACCCTCCTCCAATTCCACCACCAAGTCATCCGATTCCACCATCACCCTTTCTTCCAGGTGGATGCGCTTGACCTTGCCGCTGACGTTGGCGGTGATGGTCGATTCCATTTTCATGGCTTCGATGGTGAACAGCGGCTGGTCGACCTCGATGGTGTCGCCCGCATGAACGAAGATTTTGGTCAGGCGGCCCTGGAGGGGCGCGCCGATCTCGTTTTCGGCCATGGCCTTGCGGTGCTCAATGGTTTCGACCTGGATCGACTGGTCGCGCACCCCCACAAAGCGGGTTTGGCCATTGATGCGGAAGTATACCGCCCGCATGCCGTCTTCGTCCGGGGCCGAGACGTACTGAAATTGGATCAGCACCCGCTTGCCCGGCTCGATTTCTACCATGATCTCCTGGTTGGGACGCAGGGGGTAGAAAAAGGCTGGTGTGGGGATTTTGCTGACGTCGTCAAAATCTTGCAGAAAATCGTAGTAAACCTCGAACACCCGCGGGTAAAGCTTGAAGGAAAGGAAGTCGAGGAAGGTCATGCGCTCATCCTCAAACTGCTTTTGGAACGCGCGGAATTCCCGGTCGAAGTCCACCGGCGCCAGGTGGGCGTTGGGACGGTCGGTGAAGGGCAGCTCGTCCTTGAGCACGATCTTTTGCAGCTTTTCCGGAAAGCCCCCATGGGGCTGGCCCAGGTTGCCGCGGAAAAAGCCTTTCACCGAGCTGGGAAAAGCCAATTCCTGGCCCCGCTCGTAGATGTCGGCCTCGCTGAGGTTGTTGCTGGTCATGAACATGGCCATGTCGCCCACCACCTTCGACGAAGGCGTCACCTTCACGATGTCCCCAAACATGCGGTTGACCGTGGCGTAGTTGGCTTTGATCTGCTCGAACTTTTCTTCCAGCCCCATTGACCGCGCCTGCGGCAGCAGGTTGGAGTACTGCCCCCCGGGGATCTCGTGCTTGTAGACCTCCGCCGTGCCCGAGCGCAGCTCCGATTCGAAGGGATAGTAGTAGTTGCGCACCACCTCCCAGTAGTTACCGAAGCGGTCCAGGCTGTCAAGGTCTACCGGCAGTTCGCGTGGGTGCCCCTTCAGCATGGCCACCGTAGAGTTGAAATTGGGTTGCGAAGTGAGCCCCGACATGGCACTGATGGCCACGTCCATCACATCGACCCCAGCCTCAATGGCCCGCAGGTAAGTGGTGATCTGGTTGCCGGAGGTGTCGTGGGTGTGGAGGTGAATGGGAATGTCCAGCGCCTTTTTCAGTTCGGTGATGAGGGTGGTGGCCGCCGCCGGTTTCAGCAGGCCGGCCATGTCCTTGATGGCCAGGATGTGGGCCCCTTCATCTTCCAGTTGCCGCGCCAGGTCGAGGTAATATTGCAGGTCGTACTTGCTGCGGTTGGGGTCGGAAATGTCGCCGGTATAGCAAACGCAGGCTTCGGCCAGGGCCTCGGTACGCTCCCGCACGGTGCGGATGCTGACTTTCATGGCTTCCAGCCAGTTGAGCGAGTCGAAAATGCGAAAGACGTCGATGCCGGTCTCCCAGGCTTTTTCGATGAAGGTTTCCACCAGGTTGTCGGGATAGGCGGTATAGCCCACGGCATTGGACCCCCGCAGCAGCATTTGCAGGAGGATATTGGGGACTTTCTCCCGGAAAATCTTCAGCCGCGTCCAGGGGTCCTCGTGCAGGAAGCGCAGGCAGACGTCGAAGGTAGCCCCGCCCCAGACCTCCATGGAGAAGACTTCGGGATGGTGCTTGGCGAAGCTCTCGGCCACCCGGGCCATGTCGCGGGTGCGCATGCGGGTAGCGAGCAGCGACTGATGGGCGTCGCGGAAGGTAGTGTCGGTAAACTGGATGCGCGGCTCCTGCTTCAGCCAGTCGATGAAGCCCTCGCGGCCCAGCTCGGTGAGCCGGTCTTTGCTGCCCTTGGGGTAAGGCTGTTGGCTGAGGGTAGGTGGCCGCAGCGGCGTGCGAAAGGTCCGCTCCGGGTCGTAGCTTTTCACGTCCGGGTGGCCGTTTACCACCACGTTGGCCAGGTAGCGGATGGCCTTGGTACCGCGGTCGCGGCCCCGCCGGATGTCAAGCAGCTGCGGGTTTTGCTCGATGAAGCCCACCGTGGCCTCCCCGGCCTGGAAGGTGGGATCCATCATTACGTTGAGCAAGAAGGTAATATTGGTCTTCACCCCCCGGATGCGAAACTCGCGCAGGGCGCGGTGGATGCGCTGGGTCGCTCCCTTGAGGGTGCGGCCCGAGCCGGAGACCTTGACCAGCATGGAGTCGAAGAAGGGCGATATTTTCACCCCTGGATAGCAGCTGCCTTCGTCGAGACGAATGCCAAAGCCGCCGGCATTGCGGTAGGCGATGATCTGCCCGTAGTCGGGCTTGAAATTGTTTTCGGGGTCTTCGGTGGTGATGCGGCATTGCACCGCGAAGCCTTGGCAGTGAATGTCGTCTTGGCTGCGCAGGTAGATCTGGGGGTCGGTGAGCTTGAACCCGGCCGCGATCAGCAGCTGCGAGCGCACGATGTCTACCCCGGTGATCTCTTCGGTGATGGTGTGCTCGACCTGGATGCGGGGGTTGACCTCGATGAAGTAGATGTCGCGCATGTTTTCGACCAGAAATTCGACCGTGCCGGCGTTGTTGTAGTTGACCTGGCGGCCAATGCGCAGGGCGTAGTCGTAGAGCTGCTCGCGGATCTCCTGGGGGAGGGTAGAAGGAGCCATTTCGACTACCTTCTGGAAGCGGCGCTGCACCGAGCAGTCGCGTTCGAAGAGGTGAATGAGGTTGCCGTGCTGGTCGCCGAGGATTTGCACCTCAATGTGCTTGGGGTTCTGGACAAATTTTTCGAGGAAGACCGTGTCGTCGCCGAAGGCGTTTTTGGCTTCGCCCCGGGCGTCGTAGAAGGCCTGGGAGAGGGCGGCTTCGTTGCGCACCACGCGCATGCCGCGCCCGCCGCCGCCGGAGGCCGCCTTGAGCATGACAGGGTAGCCGATGCGGGCGGCTTCGTTAACGGCGGCTTGCAAGCTGTCGAGCGGTTCCTGGCTGTCGGGGATCAGGGGCACCCCTACTTCTCTGGCCACGGCCTTGGCCCGCACCTTGTCGCCGAGCTGCTGCATCACCTCGGCCCGGGGACCGATAAAGACCAGGCCGGCGGCTTTGCACTTGCGGACGAAGTCCACATTTTCTGACAAAAATCCGTAGCCAGGATGGATGGCGTCTACGCCCTTGCTCAGCGCCAGCTCAATGAGGCCGTCGCTGTCGAGGTAGGGCGAAAGGGGCTCGTCATCCTCGCCGATCTGGTAGGCTTCATCGGCTTTGTAGCGGTGGAGGGAGAAGCGGTCTTCGTAGGAGAAAACGGCTACGGTTTTGATCCGTAGCTCGGATATGGCGCGCAGCACGCGGATGGCAATCTCGCCGCGGTTGGCGACGAGGATTTTTTCAAAACGCTTGACATCAGGGTTCATGTAGGCAGAATGTGTAGGTCCAGGAGAGAAGTAGAGGATTGGCCAAATGCGGCTGAGGGAGCTGCACTAAGCAAAAATTTCCCTTCCAGTAAATTTAAGCTTTTCCCTTTTGGATGCAAGAAAGTCCCGCTTTCGGGTTTGCTTGGACAAACTTTGCTACGAAACTTAGAAAATGCATCCTTGCCCCTTTTCTATCCGTAAAAAAATTGTCTGGGAAAATGCTTGTGAAAAAAACTGAAATGCCTTACTTTCAGTTATCAGATTCTAATATGATGCGAAATACCTTCTTCTTCCTCGCGCTACTTGCCTTCGGATTCGTCGCCTGCAACGATGATCCCGTCTTTCCTGCCGAGCCCCAGATTGAGTTCGTGGACATCCAGCCCCGGGTGGTGAAGTCCTTGCGCGACTCCATCGTGATCACCATCCGCTTTCAGGACGGCGATGGCGATTTGGGTGCCCTTACTCAAGGAGAAGAAAACCTCTTTCTGATCGACAACCGTTTCAACCAGGGGCTGATCACTGAGGAGCAGGCTACCAATCCCTTCAGCGTGATGAACCTCACCCCGGATGCCCGCAACCCTTCTATCCAAGGCACCATCACGGTCACCATTCCCCTGACCGCTAAAATCACGGCGAACCCCAACGAGACCACCAAGTACCAGATCAAGCTCTACGACCGCGCCGGCAACCTCGCCACCCCCCTCGACGGTGACCCCGACAACGTGGTTTTCACGGACGAAATCACCATCGTTCAATAAGGCATAATCCATCTCACTGTTGATAAAGGAGCACCTCGGAAGCGGTGCTCCTTTTTTTTCTTCGAGAACTTCAGCGGGCCAGAGACCCCCGCCGCAGGCTCGGCTGAATTTCCGGATTTGGCGCAGGCTGGTGGGTAATCCGGCTGTGACCGATACCGTTTTATCCGCCGCTCAGAGAGCAGCGGTACGAGGTCAGCACCGCTGCGGGTGCGTCTGCAATCCCGCTCTATTTCTGCGGATTTCTCCCCTGCCTGCGTATATTTGGCTTAACCGGCTGGTTTTGGCCGCTTTTAATTCTCCATTCTTTTATTCATGCACCGATTTCTCCTCCCCCTGCTCGGCCTGCTGATGGCCTGTTCACCCGCTCCTGAAGCCCCGACCGAGGCCGACCGCCCTCCCAACATCATCTTCATCCTCGCCGACGACCTCGGCTACGGCGACCTCAGCCTCAACGGGCAGCAGCGCTTTCAGACGCCCAATATCGACCGCATGGCCGCCGAAGGGCTGTTTCTCAGCTCCCACTATGCCGGCGCGACTGTCTGCGCGCCTTCCCGCTCGGCCCTGATGACCGGCCTGCATACCGGCCATACCTTCATCCGCGGCAACAAAG